>JBEPXB010000173.1:0-6161 GCA_041642135.1 Halobacteriales archaeon
CGGCCAGCGTCGCGAGCGCGGGGCTCCCCGAGAGCCGCTCGGCGTGGAGTTCGGGGTAGCCCCCCGGGAGGTAGACCCCCTCGCAGTCGGGCAGGTCGTCGCCTGCCGTCGGCGCGAACTCGCGGACCGTCGCCCGCTCGCGGAGCCGCTCCAGCGTGGCGGGGTAGACGAACCGGAAGGCGTCGTCGCGGGCGACGGCCACGCGGGCGTCGCGCGGGGGAGCGGGATCCGCCGCATCGGCCGGACGAGGCGGCTCGCGGGCGACCTCCAGGAGCCGCTCGACGCGCACGCACTCGGCGGCCTCGGCGAGCGCGTCGTCGTCGACGGGCGACTCGTCGCCCATGTGGAGCCCCAGATGCCTGTCGGGTATCTCGAGCCTCGACAGCGGCGGGACGCGACCGAAGTACTCCAGTTCGTCGGGCAGGGCCTCGCGGACGCCCCGCTCGTGGCGACCGCCGTGCGCCCGCGAGGCGAGCACGCCGGTCACGTCGATGTCCCGGCCGGCCCGGGCGGCGTACTCGCGGAAGCCGAGCGCCGTCGCGGCGACGCTCTCCATCCCCGCGCTCGCGTCGACGACCAGCACCACCGGGAGCGAGAGCGCCTCGGCGACGGCCGCGGTGCTCGAGACGTCCCCGTCGTACAGGCCCATGACCCCCTCGACGACGCAGACGTCGCCCTCGCCGCGGTGGTAGTTCCGCCGGATCCCCTCCCGGCCCGACATCCAGGTGTCGAGCGTGCGCGATGGGCGCCCCGCCACCGCGGCGTGGTGGCTCGGGTCGATGAAGTCCGGGCCGGCCTTGGCCGGCTGGACGGTACGCCCGGTTCGCTCCAGGGCCCGGACGACGGCGAGCGTCGCCACCGTCTTGCCGACGCCCGAGGCCGTCCCCGCGAGGACGAATCCCCTCACGAGTGGCTCTCCGAGTGGGCGTGGGGACCTCCGTGACGAGCGACCGCGGCCGGGGACGGATGCATCCCGTGGACAAACAGGCTTGTTCGAGGTAAAGTTTGGTTTATCCGTCGACCCGGAAGACCTCGGCGGCGTGGTCGGTCGAGACGCCGTGCTCGGCGTCCGCGACGGAGGTGGGGAAGTCGCCGTCGGGGTAGCGCGACCGGAAGCTCGCCCGGAGCGCCTCGCGGACGCAGGCCCGGGCGGCCGCCCCGACGGGCGTTCCGCTGCCGGCGAACGGCTCGGGCTCCCCGGTCGAACGGCAGCCGACGACGACGGCGTCGGTCGTCGTCCCGGGAAAGCCCGTCTCGGCCAGTAACGTCGCCGTCTTCGCCTCCATCACGACCCCGAGCAGCGAGGCCAGCGCCCCGTCGGAGAGCCCGCCGGTCGTCGCGAGCAGGACGTTCACCGTCCCCGGGTCGTACTCGCCGACGTCGCCCTCGAGCGTCGCCGTCTCGTCCCCCGTCGTGGGGAGTGCCGCCGGGTTCGACACCCCCGCGGTGACGACGGCCGTCACCGGCCCGCTCCGGGCGCCGCGGGCGTGGCGCATCTCGACGCCCGTCAACAGCGCGGGGCCGTCGGCGTCGAACCCGGCCTCGCGTCGACGCTCCCGGACGTAGGCGTCGAGGTCGGTCCGGTCGAACCCCGTGGGAACGGAGACGTTGTACGCGGCGTCGCTCCCGACGAACCCGCCGTTCCACCCCGTCGAGAGCCACCGCGCGTCCGGGTGACGCATCCGGCAGATGCCCGAACGCTCCGCCAGATCGGGCTCAGACATCCGCGAGGACCTCCAGCAGCCGGTCGTTCTCGTCGGGGAGTCGGACGGCGACCCTGACGTGGGAGTCGAGGCCGCGGAACGTCGTCGCGTCGCGGAGCGCGACGCCGCGCTCGCGGGCGGACTCGACGACCGCTGCGGGGTCGCGTCCGCCGACGTCGAGCAGGAGGAACGGCGAATCGGAGGGATGCACGTCGAACCGCTCGTCGAGCGCCTCGCGCATCCGCTCGCGCTCGGTTCGGACGCGCTCTCGCGTCTCCGCGACGAACTCGTCACATCCCATACAGTAGGCACCGACGGCGGCCGCGGGCGTCCCGAGCGCCCACGCGCGGCGGGCGATCTGTAGCCGGGAACCGAGGTCGCCGGTCGCGACGGCGAACCCCGCCCGGATGCCGGGGAGGCCGAACAGCTTCGTGAGCGACCGCGCGACCACCACGCCCGCCCGTCCTGCGAGCGACGGCCGGTCGGTGAATCCGAGGAACGCCTCGTCGACGAGCAGGGGCGTTCCCACCTCGCGGCACCGGTCGGCGAACGCCGCCAGTCCGCGGGCGTCGTAGGCATCGCCGGTCGGGTTGTTCGGGTTGCAGGCGACCGCCAGCGCGTGGTCGGCGAGGTCGTCGGGCTCGACGTCGAGCAGTTCGTCGTGGGGGACGGCCTCGACGCGGGCGCCCTGGAGCCGGACCTCGCGGGCGTACTCGCCGAAACTGGGGTACGGAACGAGTACCGAGTCCCCGCGGTCGACCGTCACCTCGACAGCGAGCCGGATGGCCGCGAGCCCGCCCGGCGTCGCCACCACGTCCGCCCGGTCGCAGTCGACGTAGTCCGCGGCCGCCCCGCGATAGGCCGGATAGTCGTCCGGCGGGTACGTGCGGGCGGCGTCGAACGCTTCGCGGTAGACCGCCTCGGCACCCCCGGGAACGAGCGGGTTCGTGTTCGCGCTGAAATCGAGGAGGTCGGGGTCGTCGCTGCTCCCGTGGGGGACTCGACCGGCCGCCGCGACCGCATCAGGATCCATCCGCGCCCCCCGGTCGCGCGACGAGTCGGTCGTAGACCCCCTCGACGGCCTCGCGGACCTCGGCCATCCCGACACCCGTCTCGCGGGCGTACGCGAGCGCGCCACCCATCCCGACGCCCTCCTTGCCCTCGCCGGCGACGTAGCGCTCCATGGCGACGTGCTCCGACCGGTCGAAACCCGGGTCCGTGACCGCGAGGTCGAGCGAGAGCGCGTCGGCCGCCTCGGAGAGCGCCGTCGTCCGGTCCTCGGCGACGAACGACGTGGTCGCGAGCGAGAGCGGTCCTTCGGTCCCACCGTGTCGGAGGAGCGCCGCGGCCGTCAGCAGCTGTGTCCCCCCGGCGAGCGTCACGTCGGCGCCCGACTCACGCGCGCCCCGAACGAGGCCGGCGACCGCCGCGAGCACGGGGTCGCCCATCCGCTCGACGGCGTGGAGCGGGTCACCGGCCACGCTGCCCGGATCGAGCCCGCTCGCGGCCAGTCCCTCCTCGACCACCCGCCGTTTCAACTCGAGCGGGTTCTCCGAGAGCGACGAGGAGACGCCCCACTCCTCGCCGAGCGCCGTCAGCACGCCGAGGGCGGTGGTCGTCCCGCCCGGGATCGTCTCGGCGACGAACACCCGGTCGTCCGCGAGGTCGGCCCCGACCTCGCGGGCCGTCTCGTGGATCCCGCGAGCGTCCGGGACGGCCACCGCCTCGCGGACGTCGCGGCCGGGCGACGCGCCGAGCGGGACGGTCTCGACGCCCGCGGGACGGGCGAGCCCCGCGTCGAGTACCGTCACGTCGAAGTCGACGACCTCCCGGACCGCGTGCGTGACGACCGCCGGGGTCGGACACCCTGCCGGGCTCACCGGAACGACCGGGCTCTCGACCACCCGCCCGCGGACGAGTATCTCCGCGTCCGCGCCCGGGGTGTGGGCCATCAGGTCCGGGTCGGCGCCGGCGGCGCTGATCCCCTCGATGCGCGCAGTGTGAGTCGACCCCGCGACGAGGACGAGCCTCACAGCCACGCCTCCGCCACGGCCGCGTCTCGCTTCCGGTTCACGTTGACCGCCAGTCGGCGGTCCTCGGTCACGTAGGTTTCGTCTCGGCCGTCGCCGACGACATTCGTGCCCGTCGGGGCGAGCTCGCGACCCCCTCGCTCGAACGTCGTACCGACGCTCACGCCGAGGTCGCGCTTCAGCGACGCGGGGACGTAGACGGCCAGCGAGCCGGCGTCGTGGGCGTCGAGGACGGCATCGTGAGCGTCGAGGACGGCGTCGACGGCGTCGGGGGCCAGGAGGGGGAGGTCGGCGGCGGCGGTCAGCACCGACACCTCGACACGGTCGTCCGCGAGCGCGAACTCGAGGTCCGCGACGTACCCCTCGCCCGGCGCGTCGATGCACGGCCGCCCCTCCAGATGCGCGCGGGTCTCCGGCGTGTGCGGCGAGACGACCGGGTACGTCGAGTCGACGCGGCTCCCGTCGAGGGCGGCCAGCACGCGGTCGACCATGGCGACGCCGCCGACCTCGAACAGGGGCTTTTCGACCCCCGCGTCGAGTCGCGTTCCCTCCCCACCACAGAACAGCAGTGCGTCCACGGCCGGCTCAGTCCCCCTCGCGGGACACCAGCGTCGGCGTCGGATAGGTCCCGCCGTTGACGTGGAGGGTCCCCCCGGTGACGAACGACGCCCGCTCGGAGGCGAGGAAACAGCAGGCCTCGGCGACCTCGTCGACCTCCCCGACGCGGCGGAGCGGGGTCGATTCGACCACCTGCCGCTCGATCCGCTCCCACTCCTCGCCCGCGTCGCGGTCGGTGTCGATCAGCCCCGGTGAGACGCCGTTCACTCGAACGCCGTCGGGGCCGAGTTCGGACGCCAGCTGGCGGGTCAGGCCCTCGATGGCCATCTTCGACCCGAACGAGTGGACGTGGCCGGAGAGCCCGAGGTAGACCATCGCGCCGACGAGGTTGACGACCGACCCGCCGCCCCGGTCGATCATGTCCGGGACGACGTGCTGTGTGGTGAGGAACAGCCCCCGGAAGTTCACGTCCGCGACGCGGTCGAGTTCCGCCAGGCCGACGTCGAGGAACGGCGCACTCGGCCGGTAGGTCGCGTTGTTCACCAGGACGTCGATGGGACCCAGTTCCGTTCGAACGTTCTCGACCATCGACTCGACGGCCTCGGGATCGGCGAGGTCGGCGAGCGCGACCGCCGAGTCCCCGCCGGTCGCCTCGATCCGCCGGGCCGTTTCCTCGACCCCTTCCCGGTCGGTCCGGGCGGCCACGCCGACGTCCGCGCCCCGTTCGGCCAGTTTCACCGCAGTAGCGCGCCCGATGTTTTTACTCGCCCCGGTCACGAGGGCGGTCCGCCCGTCGAAGTCCTGCTCCATGTGCCCGAACGGGGTGCCCCCGGTATATAGCTCGTCCCGCCGACCCGGCAGGCCTCGAGCGCCGACCCGTTCATAGGGGTTATCGTAGCCATCCGGAGGGTTCGACCCGTTGTCGTACGTCGGGTGGTGCGGTCCAGTGTGAAGGAGTTACGAGTAACTACGATAACCCCTATCAGTCGAGGTCCTCGACCAGTTCGATCACGTAGCCGTCGAACCCCTCGAGGAACGCGATGCGTGCGTTCGCCACGTCGACGGTACGGGGGCCGTCGAGCACGGTCGCGCCGGTGTTCTCGACGATCCGCTCGACTTCCTCGTCCACGTCGTCGACCGAGAGCGCGAGGTGGTCGAAGTCCGAACGGTCGGGGTCCGGATCCGGGTGGTCCGGTTCGTACCGGAGCTGTATCTCGCCGTGTTCGCCGCCGAGCCAGACGTTCTCGACGCCGCCGAGCGTCGCCGAGCGGTGCTCCTCCAGGCCGATGCCCTCGAGGTAGAACTCCTTCGCGTCGTCCATGTCCGATACCCAGATGCACGTGTGGATGACGTCCATGGCTGGCCGTGGACGGCGGGGCTCCTAAGCGTTCGCGTGGACGGACGGCTCCGAGGCCTCGGTCGTGGTTCGAGAGAGCTTCGCTCTCTCGTCATCACGAAAGACGCGGCGCGTCTTTCGAACGACTTCGCTCCCTGCGGCCTCGCTACTCCCCGCCGAACTCGGCCTGGTAGCTCGTCGCGTCGAGGCGGTCCTCGCGGAGCGGCCAGAACGCGAACAGGGTCGCCCGCTCGCCGACGGCCCGGGCCGTGTGCTCGACGCCCGGCGGGATCGCGATCGCGTCGTACGGCTCGAGGGAGACCCGCTCGTCGCCGACGAGGAAGTCGAGCCGCCCCTCGACGAGGACGTTCACCTGCTCCCACGGGTGCGAGTGCGGTTCGGCGTCCGGCTTGTCCGGCTCGATGACCGTGAACCCGACCATCTGGTCCATCCCCCTGAACACCGACTGCCTGATGCCGTCCCCGTCCCGGACCGGGGGGACCTCCCGGAGGTCGTAGGTCGACGGCACCTCGG
>JBEPXB010000174.1:0-6160 GCA_041642135.1 Halobacteriales archaeon
CGCTCATGTTCTCCTCGGTGTTGGCCTCGCTCGGCATCACCAGCCCCCGGACGGCGTCGGCGCCGAGCGCCTCGACCGCGAGGTGGGCCGTCAGCGTCGAGTCGATGCCACCGGAGAGGCCGATGACCGCTCCCTCCGCGCCGGCGTCGTCGACGATCGACCCGATGAACCCGGTGATCCGTTCCCGGCGCTCCTCCAGTTCCGCCTCCGAGAGGCCGAGTTCGACGGGCAGGACCTCGGCGTCGAGGGCGTACACGCGCTCACTCATACCTGCAAGGTGGAGCGGGGACGACAAAAACCCGGCCCCGGTACGGAGCGCTACGTTCAAGTGGGCCGGTGGATTACGACTGGAGTGAGCGCGCCGTTGGTCCAGTGGTAGGACATTAGCTTCCCAAGCTAATAGCCCGGGTTCAATTCCCGGACGGCGCACTTCTGCGAGAACGCCGATGGCGAGGAGAGCGCCGGTCCCTTCCGGAACTTACTGTGGCAAGCGTTTTCACAGATCACACCGACACCGACACATGGACTGGAACCCCCCCAAAGGCGTACTGAGTCTGGCCGTTCTGGTGGCGGTCCTCGTCGGAGTCGCCTTCATCATCTTCGGTGATGCGATGCTCACGACCGTCGGCATCCTGCTCATCATCGCGAGTGCCGTCGGCTTTCTCGTCGTGGTGAAGGACTTCATCGTCGGACAGGAGAGCGACGTGAGCGACCTTCGGAAGGGCGACAACGTGTGAGCTATCGGTCACGGCCGAGAGACGGGAGCCGGGTCGATCCCCGAACACCGTCGGTGGGTTCGAACACTCCGGGGCCTGCTTCGAACTGACTCGGTCCCCGCGGGCGGACGGGGGTGGACGGACCTCAGCTCACCCGGGCGACGTCACGCCGGAACGTCGTACCGACCGTCGCGGTCCGCGAGTACTCGGCGACGAGGACGAACGCGACGGCCCAGGCGATCGCGGCCACACCCCACATCGTCCCCACGGAGCTGGCCTGCACGGGGAACGCCACGGACGTCAGGCCGTGATACAGGGGGCCGAGCGCGGCGAACCAGGCGGCGAGCCGCCAGCCGGCGAAGCCGAACGCCGCGAAGGTGCCGTACGCGAGCGGGGCGACCGCGAGCGCCGCCATCATCACGTAGTGGCCCTCGATCGCGTGCGGATCCGTCGCGTTCGGGGTGAGCGCGAACTGGTTGGCGACGAACGCCAGCAGCGGGACCGCCGCGACGGCGACCAGCGCGAGCAGCGCCGGGCTGTAGGAGGTGCCGCGCTTCAGCAGGTCGCGACCCGCGGGGTGGATCAGCGTCGTGAGGCCGATGACGACGAAGAACGGGACGACCTCCTCGGGCCGGCCGACGCCGTAGGCGAGGGTGCCGGCCGTCGCGCCCGTCATCGTGACCAGCGCGCCCCACATCGCGGCGACGCGTGTCGTGGGTCGGTAGGCCTGTGCGAACACCCCGAGCAGGATCACGCCGACGACGCCGGCGATCCCCATGACGTGCAGCCGGTGGATGCCGAGCTCCGCCCCCACCGCCGGCGTCCACCCGAGGACGATCAGCGGGAGTAACTCCCTCAGGAACGCGACGGTCATCGCCAGCGCGATCAGGACGAGCAGGTAGAAGGCACCGAGCCGAACCCGGGCGAACGTCGAGTGCGAACCGCGAGCCCCGTCGCTGGGGCTCTCCGTGTTCTCCGTTCCTTCTATTGGTTCTATTGACATAGACGATCGAGTCAATAATGATTTAAGAGGAAATAGCTGTTGCGGACGTGCCACCTTCCGATGCCACGGGGCCGCGGTTTCGATTAGATCTCCACCGTGAAAAGTAGGAAAATTTATAGGCCTTGCGAATCACGTCCCGGGTAGCCGGCACGAACCGGCTCTCCCCCGCAGGTGCCCGCCTCTCTCCCCCCCAAATTGTGGGCACCTGCCTCGAGAACACGTCGAGTGTCGACCCTCTCGATTTTCGCTTTCTCGGCTCTCGGCTTCTTCTCGACCCTTTCGACCTACTCGCCGCGGACGGCGTCGTAGCGCGCCGCGAGCGGGTACCGCCAGCCCAGCCCGAACGCTCGCGGCGTGACCCTGAGTAAGGGAACCTCCTGCCAGCGCTTGTACTCCGAGCGGTGGAGCAGTTCGAGGACGCGGTCGACGACCGCGGGGTCGTGACCGGCCTCGACCAGATCCGCCCGGTCCAGGCCCGACTCCATGTAGTCCCGGACGACGGGGTCGACGACGTCGTACGGCGGGAGGTCGTCCGCGTCGGTCTGGTCCTCGCGGAGTTCGGCCGACGGCGGCCGCTCTATCACCCGGTCGGGGATCGGTGGCCCCGAGAACCGCGGGTCGGGGTCGGCGTTCAGCCGGTCGGCGAGGGCGTACACCCGCTCCTTGAGACAGTCCCCGAGCGGCGCGAGCGCGCCGACCATGTCGCCGTAGAGGGTGCAGTAGCCGACGGCGGCCTCGGACTTGTTGTCCGGCGTGAGCACGAGCGCGCCGAACTCGTTCGAGAGCGCCATCAGCGTCGTTCCCCGGACTCGCGCCTGGACGTTCTCCTCGGTGACGCCCCGCTCGCGGTCGTCGAAGGCCGGCCCGAGCGCGTCGAGGAACGCGGTGAACGGCCCCTCGATGGGGACCACCTCGAAGTCGATGCCGAGCGCGTCGGCCACCCGGCGGGCGTCCTCGGTCGAGGCGTCGCTGGTGTACCGGGCGGGCATCGCCACCCCGAGGACGTTCTCGGGCCCGAGCGCCTCCGCCGCGAGCGTCGTCACGACCGAGGAGTCGACCCCGCCGGACATCCCGATCACGACGTCCTCGAAGCCGGACTTGTGGAGGTAGTCGCGGATCCCCGTCCGGATCGCCCGCCGGGCCAGTTCGGCCTCGTCCTCGATACCCGGATCGATCGGCCGGGCGACGGCGTCGGGTGCCGACCCGTCGAGCGGCACGTCCACGATGCGGAGGTCGGTCTCGAACTCGGGCGAGCGCGCCCAGACGTCCCCGTCGGGGCCGAGGACGAACGAGCGCCCGTCGAAGACCAGTTCGTCGTTCGCGCCCACCTGGTCGACGAAGACGACCGGGAGCCCGCTCCGCCGGGCGTGGCCGGCGAACAGCGATTCCCGGAAGCGGCCCTTCCCGACGTGGAACGGACTGGCCGAGACGTTGATCAGGAGGTCCGCGCCCGCCGCCGCGAGGTCGGAGAGCGGATCGGCATCGTACCGCTCTACCCCGCCGATCGCCGTCTCGTTCCAGGCGTCCTCGCAGACCGAGAGCCCGACCGTGGCGCCGGCCACGTCGACGGTCGTGGATCCCTCGCCGGGCTCGAAGTAGCGGTCCTCGTCGAACACGTCGTACGTCGGGAGGAGCCGCTTGGCACCCCGTGCGACCACCTCGCCGTCGGCACAGACCGCGGCGACATTGCGCACCGGGCGGCCGGGGCCCTCGTACCGGTCGGGCGTCCCGACGACCAGGGCGGGACCGTCGTCGGTGAGCGCCGCGAGTTCGGCCAGCGCGTCCTCGCAGGCGTCGAGCAGCGCCCCGCGGTGGAGGAGGTCCCGTGGCGGATAGCCCACCAGCGACAGCTCCGGGGTGACGACGAGGTCCGCGCCGTCACCCGCGGTCTCCTCGTACGCGGCGGCGATCAGGTCCCGGTTGCCGGCGACGTCGCCGACGGTCGGGTTCAGCTGTGCGAGCGCGACGCGGATAAACGATCGTTTGGTGGACGGTCGTTCGGTCATGTCGGTCTCGTTTCCCCACTCGTCTCCCGCGCCGGCGCGGAAGTACTCGGACGTTTTACTAGCCGGCGCGGAATATGCGTATCGGTCGCGTCAGTCTTCGTCGGTATCCGTGTCCCGGGCACCGAGCGCGTCGGCCGGGTCGCCGGCGATGACCGACCGGAGCTCTGCGGTCGCCCTCTCGTCGAACCGGAGCGGCCGGCGCCACCACGGCCCGGCGCCCGAGTCGGCCGAGAGCTCCGTCACGAGGCGGTTCGCGTCGGTCCCGCCCGTTGGCGCCGACAGCGGCACCGCCCGGTCGTAGAGCTCCGACGCCTCGGGGTCGCCGTGGAGGAGCACCCGGGCGTCGAACGTCTCGCGCTTGACGTGGGCGTTGTTCGCGAACGGCTTTCGCTCCTCCTCGTCGAGTTCCCGGTAGTCCTCGCCGACCAGCGGGTCGGCCGCGAGCCGGAACCCGCCCACCAGATACGCGCCCCACCGGGGTGGCTGCCACGCCGGCGGGTCCGCACTCGCCGTCTCCAGCGTCGCGTAGAACAGGGCGTAGTCGCCCGCCTGCAGCTCCAGCAGCGGTCGGGCCTTCACCCCGAACGGGTCGCCGTAGGTGTACCGCTCACAGGTCGGCAGTTCGGCGAACTCCGGGTCCACGTGGACGGGCGTGTCGAGCACCGACGCCGGGATCTCCATCGAGAGGTCGAGGTCGGCGTACGTGGGCACCGGGACCCGCGTCGGCTCGGACTCGGGGATGGGGACGAACTCGAAGCGTCCCTCGGCGTCGACGGGGGCACGGAACCCCGGTTCGTTCGTGTTCGCGCCGACGTTCACCGCCACCGCCCGAGGGCCGTCGCGATCTCCTTCAGTCGCTCCCTCGCCGCCCGCCTCGGTGTCCGGGCGCTCGTCGCCCGTCACGCCTCCTCGACCACGACCCGGACCCGGTCGCTCTCCTGCAGGACGTACTCCTCGGGTTTCACCCGGTTCCCGTTGACCGTCACCCGGACGGCGTACTCCTCGCTCGAGTCGCGGTAGGTCGTCCCCTCGTAGGTGACGCTCGTCCGCGTGACGTCGAAGCCGAGCGACTCCATCGCGTAGTCCAGCGTGACGCCGGTCGCGTGGGCGTGCCACCGGGTCCCGTCGCCGGCCTCGAAGTGGAACCGGTCGTCCCGGAGCTGGTACTCGCTCCGCGAGAAGTCGACCCGCTCGCCGAGGACGACCATCTCCATGCTGCCGTGGTAGTGGGCGCTCCCGGCCGGGCCGACGCTCCCGCTCGCGGTTCCGCCCCCGCCGGCGAAGAACGTCACGTACGCCACGATGGCCACCGTCGCCCCGATGACGAGCGCGAGCGCGAGCGGCCCTACGGGCAGGTCGGACTCGCCCTCGTCGTCCGCGCCGACCCGCCGGCGGTCTATCGGACCGAGTTCCTCCACGTGTTCGGCCCGGAGGTGGTTCACGTACGCCTTCTCCCCCTCGAACGACTCCCCGCAGTAGTCACACTCCTCCATGTCCTTTCGTTACTCACCTACAGGACGCCCGGCGAACAAACACCTTGCGACCGTTCGCCGGATAGTGTTCGGGTAGGCGTCGCCGGATCCAAAACATCGGGTGGGACTGAAAGGGGCCGTCCGGTACGCGAACCCCGGCGACGTTAGCACCGCAGGCCGAGCGAAGCGAGGCCGAGGAGCACGACGAGCCGCGGGAGCGTACCGGACGGGGGCTTTCGAGGTGTCCCCACCGGCTCTGCCGTAGTGAACGAGAACACCTCGAAAGCCCCGAGTCGCTGGACTCGGGAGGCTCGCTGCGCTCCTCGCTCCCTTCGGTCGCTACGGTGCTTGCGTCGCCTGCCTTCGTCCAGCGACTCGCCCCTTTCAGTCCCACCCGATGATACGGTCGTGCGTAACCGTTTTCAGCGATCTTTAGCACGATCGGTGTTTCGAGACCGGTGGGACGGAACGAGGGGCCGTGAGGCGGCAAAGAATTACGCACGACCGTATGAGTCGTCCCCTCTCCATCTGAACACCACCGTTCGCCGGCACGTCCCATCCGGACCCACCACTCGCCTACGACCCACCACTCACCGGCTCCCGATGTCGTCGGCCCGTGCGGCGAGCAGGTCGACGAACGCCTCGCGCTCGCGTCGTTCCCGCTCCTCGCGGCCGCCCTCGCCCCGGACGAGTCCCTTGAGCGCCCGGAGCGCGCCCGGGTCGTTCCCGGCCACCTCCTCGGCCACGGCGTACGGCTCCGCCGTGACGCGCTGGACGAGCCCCATCCGCAGGGCCGTCTCGGCGTCGACGGTCCGCCCCGACAGCGAGAGGTCGAGCGCGTCGCCCGTCCCGACCACCTCGGGGAGCCGGACGGTCCCGCCCCAGGCGCCGAACAGGCCGAGCGAGACGCCCGTCTCCGCGAACGTCGCGTCCGGCGTCGCGACCCGCAGGTCACACGCCAGC
>JBEPXB010000175.1:0-6155 GCA_041642135.1 Halobacteriales archaeon
ACTCGAGGAGATCCGCCGGAAGAACAAGGAGAACCGGACCGAGGACGAGCAGGCACGGCTCGACGCCGAGCGGACCGCGAACGACTCCGAACCGGACGTCGAGTCCGAGTCCGAGCCCGAGCCCGAATCCGAAGCCGAAGCCGAGAAAGAGAACTGAGCAGCCGGCCGCCGGGCATCCGGCGGGGACGGTGGGACACACAACCGTTTTGAGCGACCCGATCCCACGACCGGTGAGGGCGTGTGGCCTAGTGGACAGGGCGAGAGGTTCCTAACCTCTCGATCGCGGGTTCGAATCCCGTCACGCCCGTCTCGCTCACTTCGTTCGCTCGCCGGGCGTGACGACCTTCGCGAACGCTCCGCGTTCGCTCAGTCCCGTCACGCCCGCTGTCTGTCACGAGCGCCAGGGAGTGACGACAGCGGGTATCGGGACCCGAATCAGAGAAGAGAGTGCGTGCGCGGCGAACGGAGTGGACGAGGCCGCCCGCCCGACCGTGGGCGCTACGGAGCACCTCCCGGTATCATACGGTCGTGCGTACCGATGTACCGGCGATCACCCGGACGGGGTCGGGTAGCGCCGGGAAAAGACGACGCACGACCGTATGAGTCCCCGTCGCGTCGCGTTCGGGACCGACACCGCCGGCTTCCACTCCTTTCTCGAGCGGCTGGGGACGCTCGGGCTGACGGACCGCGACGGCGATCCGATTTCCGCCGACGACGTGGTCGACCACGACCTCTCCTACTCGCTCTACTTCACCGATCCCGACGGCAATCCCCTCGAACTCACGACGAACGACCACGGGGCCGTAGCCGCCGAACTGGAGTGACGTCGGACCGGACCGGTGCTGGACTCGCGTGCTCCGTTCGCTCGACGGACGCCGGGTCCACACGGGCACCCGTTCCGATATTCGTGAGGGATGACACGGGCCGTGCGAACCGACCGAATCGAAGCACACGTCCGTTCGACGTGGCGGTCGTGGGTCGTCCTGCGGCCCTATCGCGCCGGCAGTATCGCGCCGAGAGTAGTAGCATGTCTACGGTGTGTGGGTGAGGCCCGTCGTGGGGACGGCGCTGGAGACCAGCCCGACCACGAGGCGCGCGAGCCCGGTGTCGAACGATCCCCGGCGGAGCCCGACCTGTCCGCTGCCCGTTCCGGAATTATTGAACCGAACCGACCGGTTATTACACCGTGTCACCAATTGCCGTTCGAGGTCGCGGGCGAGGGCCGATCCGACGCCCACAAGAGCTATCTCCGGCTGTGGATTAGCCCGCCGCGAGTCGAACCGATCACCGCGAGGAACACATGAGAGACAGAGACGAGGACGACATACAGGACCCGGTCGCGGACGCACTGCTGGGTGATTCGACGTACGAACGGCTCAGACAGACCCGCTACAGCCCGTTCGGCCAGCCCATCCCGACGAAGATAGTCTACCAGAGCGGGCTGCTGTTCTTGCTCGCGCTGATGCTCCCGGTGATGGCCGCGTTCCCCGCCGAGGTTCGAGCGATGCTGGGCGGGACGGCGGTGTCGTCCTCGCCGAAGGTGCTCATCCTCGGGCTCGTGGGCGGGATCGTCGTGTTCGGCGGCGGACTCGCCCTGACCGCCATCGGGTTCCTCCGCGTCCGCCTGGAGTCCCGGATGACCGAGCAGCTGGCTCACCGGCTGCTCGGCCTCGAGGACGTCGCCTCGCTGCTCGGCATCGGGACCGGCGGCCTGGCCATCCTGCTGACGATGGCCTACGTCCTGATGGGGTACGTCGGGATCCGCGCCGTCGAGTGGTACATCGACACGATGGGGCTCTCCCCGTTCGCGCCATCGGGGGTCGAGCCGATCACGGTCGGCGGGGTGGCGACGCTCGCGTTCGTCGGCAGCGTCGCCCTCCTCGTCGCCAGCCAGGCGCTCCACATGGAGATCCGCCTCCGGCTCGGCGAGGAGTACGGCGGCTCGCCGCTGGGCGACTGATATCCGGCCCGGCGCGGGCGGGACCGTCGGACGCCTCGTTGTCGAACGTCGGGTCCGCGGGTCCCGAACCGCCTACCCGTGGCCGGGGATGTCCGAGGGGTCCTTCCCGCGGGCCACCCCGGGGAACAGCGCGTCGAGGTCCGGATCGGATTCGACGAGCGCGTACTCGCGGCTCTCACTCGCGCCGACCGCCGACTCGACGACGTCGGCCTCCTCCAGGTGACCGAGGTGGGCGTACGCCTCGCCCGGCCCGTGGAGGATGTGGATAGAGCTGAGCCCGCCGAACAGGTGCGTCGAGACGGTCCAGGCGTCCGCCGGCCCCTCCTCGCGGAGGTAGTCGACGATCTTCCCCGTCCGGTCGCGGTGGTGGACGACGATGTCGGCGGCCCGGCCGGCGGGGTCGATTATCACCCCCCGGTGGCCCGGCCAGGCACGGTCGTAGTCCGCGTCGATGATGCGGGTGAGCGTCCGGAGGTAGTTCGCGAGCGGCGACTCGACCCGGACGTCCGCGCCGCCGACGTTCGGGGTGTAGTAGGGGAGCAGCGCGTCGCCGCTGAACAGCTCCGGACCCCGCGTGCCCTCGAACCGGAATCCGGAGAGACCGACGCTGTGGCCCGGCAGGTGGACCGCCTCGAGGGTCACCGACCCGAGGTCGAACCGGTCGCCGTCCTCGAACGTCGTGACCTCCGGGTCGAGCCCGGTCACGTCGCCGGAGTCGAGGAAGGAGAGTAGCTCCTCGCGGGGGGCGTCGGGCATCCCCCACGCCTCCAGGAGCGTCTCCATGCGGTCGCGCATCGCCGCCTCCGCGTCCGGGTCGCCGCTCACGAGCGGGGCGTCCCCCTCGTGGACGTGGACGCTCGCGCCGCCCGCGTCCTGTATCTCCCCGGCGAGGCCGACGTGGTCGCCGTGGTGGTGGGTCAGGAGCACCCGGTCGACGTCGGAAAACGAGAGGCCGTGCTCGGCGAGGCCCTCCTGTAGCTGTGCCCGGGTGTCGTCGGTCGAGATGCCGGTGTCGACGAGCGTCGTCTCCGCCTCCGACTCCGTGCCGAGGACGTAGCAGTTGTTCAGCCCCTCGAACGCGTGGTTGCCCAGCTGGACCTGCTTCATCTCGAAGGGGAGTCCGGGGACCTCCATCAGCAGGCTCCCTTGACCGACGGTTCGAGGTCGAGCCGGTCGCCGTCCGCGAGGGCCGTCTCCAGCCACTCGCCCGAGCGGACGTCCTCGCCGTTCCGCCGGAGGGCGACGTGCGCCCGGAGCTTCCCCTTCGAGTTCAGGACGAGCGGTTCGGCGTCCGGAAGGTCGGCGAGAACCGCCACGAGGGCGTCACCGACGGTCGCTCCGTCCGAGAGCGGGAGATCGCGTTCGAGACGGTCCCGTCCCGCGGCGTCGCGGATGGTCCCGTGGAAGGTGATCTCGACGTGCATACCGCCCCCAGGACCGGCCCCGGTATGTCGTTTGCCATGTGCTCGCAGCCGCCGTTCCGGCCGCCGGGGGACCCGTCCCCGCCCCCGGCCAGGGACGGTCCGGCGCCGGGACGACCGTTCGGCCGAAGCTACTTACAGCACCGGCGGGAGTACGAACCGATGGCCCTGCTCACGACGCCCGAAGAGCGGTTCGAGGACGTCCCGGACTACGACCACGAACCGGCGTACGTCGAGGTGGACGTCGAGCCCGCCGACGGCGGGGACGAGCCGAACCCCCGCATGGCGTACGTCGACGTCGGGTCGGCAGAGTCGGGTGGCGAGGCCGGGGAGGCCGAGGAGACGTTCCTCTGTCTCCACGGCGAGCCGACGTGGGGGTTCCTCTACCGGAAGATGATCCCCGGGCTCGCGGAACGGGGCCGCGTCGTCGTCCCCGACCTGCTGGGGTTCGGCCGGTCGGACAAGTACGACCGTCGCGAGGCCTACGACTACGAACTCCACTACGACGCGCTCGCGGACCTGGTCGAGACGCTCGACCTGACGAACGTGACCCTGATCTGCCAGGACTGGGGCGGGATCCTCGGACTCCCCTACGCGACCCGGAACGAGGAGCGCGTTTCGAGGCTCGTCCCGATGAACACGGGGGTCCCGAGCGGCCGCCAGGAGATGCCCGAGGCGTGGGAGGAGTTCCGCGCGTTCGTCGAGCGGGTCGAGGAACTCCCGATCGGGATGCTCATTCAGAACGCCACCGCGACCGAACTGTCCGAGGAGGTGATCGCGGCCTACGAGGCGCCGTTCCACACGGAGGCGGCGAAGGCCGGCGCCCGCGAGTTCCCCGACATGGTCCCGCGGAAGGGCGGCGGCGACGGCGCGGAGTACACCCGCGAGGCCGCCGCGCAGCTGAAGGAGTGGGAGAAGCCCGCGTTCGTCCTCTTCGCCGACTCGGACCCCATCACGCGCTCGAACCGCGACCCCCTCCGCGAACTCATCCCCACCGCGCAGGACCAGCCCGACGTCTGGGTCGAGGACGCCATGCACTTCCTGCAGGAGGACGCCGGCGAGCGGATCGCCGAGGAGATCGTCGCGTTCGTCGACCGGTCCTGAGCGGACGACCGCCGTCCAGCGTCTACCCGATGGTCGTCGCGACGCCCTTGGTCTGGCGGTAGTCGGAGGCCAGCAGCGCCTCGAGCCGCTCGCGGAGCGCCCGCTCGTCGGCCGGCGTCCACCGGTCCGGGTCCATCACCGGGACGACGAGGAACCCCCTTCCTCGGACTTCCTCGGCGTGGAGCGCCGCGGCGTCGTGGGGGAGGTGGTTCGCCAGCGACGTGTGCTCGCGCAGCGCGTACGAGAGCGCCCGGTCGCCCACCGCGAGGATGATGTGGGCGTTGATGGCCCGCAGTTCGGCGTCGAGGAACCGCTCCATGTCCTCGTAGGACGCGTCGGTCGGATCGCGGGCCTCGGGGACCCCCGGGTGGACGTACGAGAGGTAGCAGTTCTCGAGGTCGGGACGGTCGGCGTACGGTTCGGCGGCGAACCCGACGTCGTGGAGGACCCGCTGGAGCCGGACCCCGGCGACGCTCCCGGTGAACGGCACCCCCGTGTCGATACCGCCGTGACGGCCGGGGTGGTCACCGACGACGTGGAAGTCGGCGTTCGCGTCGCCGTACCCGTACACTGCGTGGCCCCCCACGCGCATCCCGAACGGGTTACTCGTCTCCTCGGTGACGTTCTCCACGCACTCAGTAGCGTCACCGGAGGGCAAAAACCGATCGCCTTCGGCCGGTCGTCCCCGCGAGGACGGAGCCCACCGGCTACCCCGAGATGACGACCACTGCGCCCTTCATGCCGAGGCTCACGTGTGGCGTACAGACGTAGGTGCCGACGCCGGCGCCGTCGAAGGTGTGCTCGTAGGGGTCACCGCTGACCTTCGGGTTGCCGCTGCTGAACTCGAAGTCCGTGGGCCCCTGCGAGACGACGTTGTGCTGGCCACCCTCGCCGGTCCACCGCCAGGAGACCGTGCTGCCCGAGTCGATCGCGATCGCGGGGTACTCGAAGGCGAAGGCACCGCCGTTGCCCTCCGCGCCGACCGCCACGACCACCTCGTCCATCCCCCTCGCGTCCATGATCTCCCCCTCGTAGTTTTCGACGTCTGAGAGGAAGGAGTCGACGCGCTCGCGGGGTTCCGAGCGTACGAGGTCACCGACGGGGTCGAGGTCCGGCACCCGGACCTCGCCCGGTGCCGTCGTCGGTTCCGGGGTGTTCCCACCGTCGCCGCCGTCGCCGTCGCCACTTCCGTCGTTCCCGCCGCTTCCCCCGTCGCCGCTACCACTGTCCCCACCGCCATCGCCACCGCCGCCGGAACAGCCCGCCAGCCCGACCGCCGCCGCCGTTCCGAGGCCCGCGAGGAGCCGTCGTCGACCGATCCGCGAGGCTGTCTGTCGCATGGACGATAGTTGGACCCGCGAACGGGTAAGCCTCCCGTTTTCGACCGGCGCAATCGTCTCAGCCACCGTTTCCCGACCGATCCATCACCGACGATCCGCCGGATCTGTGTGATGCATTGATGTGTGTCGCGGCCGTAGCTCCGATATGGCTGTCTGGGTCCTCGGCGACCAGCTCTCGCGCACGCACGGCCCGCTCGCGGACCGACCGGACGAGCCGGTCCTGATGATCGAGGCCGAGTCGTTCGCCCGGCGCTACCCCTACCACCCACACAAGCTCACGCTCGTCTTCTCCGCGATGCGTCACCTCCGCGACGAACTCCGCGATGCGGG
>JBEPXB010000176.1:0-6151 GCA_041642135.1 Halobacteriales archaeon
CCGCCCGCCCACGACTCACGCACCTTTTGTCCGTCCCCCGTCTACCCGAAGGCAGTGACAGACGCAGACGACCACGGCGGTGCCGGTGTCGGACCCGATGGCGACGACGGGCGGCCGCGGGACGAGACGACGCCGGACCGGACCGAGACCGACGCCGAGGGAGACGGAGTGGCGCCCCCCGACCTCGCCGTCGACGACTTCTACGACGTCCTCGAGGGGAGAGCGCGGCCGCTGGTGACGGCGACCGAGGTGGCCTCGGCGCTCGGCTGTACGCAGGCCGAGGCCCACGACGCACTCTCGCGGCTCGCCGGCGAGGAACGGGTCGAGTCGCTCGACGTCGAGACCGACCCCGTGGTCTGGTACCCCGCCGACTGGAAGGAGACACAGGACCGCGAGCGCGTGGTCGTCTTCCCGCGGCGGCGCGAGGCTGTCGTCGACCGCCCCTCGCAGTTCACCCGGGCACAGCTCTCGCAGTTCGCCCACCTCGTCGATACCAATCGCAACGAGGGCTACCTCTACCGCGTCCGCGAGGCCGACGTCTGGCAGGCCCCCCACGAGACGTTCGAGGCGCTTTCGCGCACGATGCGGCAGGCGCTCGGCGGCCGGTACGACGACCTCGAGGGGTGGGTGCGCGACCAGTGGGAACGCGCCCGGAAGTTCCGGCTCTACACCCACGAGGACGGTTACGTCGTCCTCGAAGCGGAGAGCGCCGAACTCCTGGGTAACGTCGCCGAGCCGAAACTGGATGCGGGTACTCTCCGTGCCCGCATCTCCGACACGGAGGCGTGGGTGGCGGAGCCGAAGACGGCCGAGCTCAAGCGAACACTGTACGAGGCTGGCTACCCCGTACGGGACGACCGCCACCTCGACGAGGGCGACGCTCTCGACATCGTCCTCGACCTCGACCTCCGGCCGTACCAGCAGGACTGGGTGAGCCGGTTCGTCGACGCGAAGTCGGGCGTGCTCGTCGGGCCACCGGGATCGGGCAAGACCGTCGCGGCGCTGGGTGTGATGGCCGCAATCGGCGGGGAAACGCTGGTGCTCGTCCCGTCACGCGAACTCGCCGAGCAGTGGCGCGAGGAGATACTCGCACACACCTCGCTGACGGACGAGCAAGTCGGGCTCTACCACGGCGGCGAGAAGAAGATCCGGCCGGTGACGGTCGCCACCTACCAGACGGCGGGGATGGACCGCCACCGGATGCTGTTCGACGAGCGGCGGTGGGGGCTCATCGTCTACGACGAGGTCCACCACATCCCGAGCCCGATCCACCGCCGGAGCGCGGACCTCCAGACCAAACACCGGATCGGGTTGTCCGCGACGCCGATCCGGGAGGACGACAGGGAGAAGGAGATCTTCACCCTCATCGGCCCGCCCATCGGGACGGACTGGGAGACGCTGTTCGACGCGGGCTACGTCGCCGAGCCGGAGGTGGAGATCCGGCTGATCCCGTGGGCGTCGGAGCTCCACCGCAACGAGTACGGGAGCGCCGAGGGTCACGAGAAGCGCCAGCTCGCGGCGATGAACCCCGCGAAGGCCGAGGAGATACGCGAGATCATCCGTTCCCATCCGGGCGAGAAGGCGCTGGTGTTCGTCGAGTTCATCGAGCAGGGCGACCGGCTGGCAGAGGCGCTCTCGGTGCCCTTCGTCAGCGGCGAGACGCCACACGCTCGCCGCAGACAGCTGTTCCGCGAGTTCCGGCAGGGACCGCGGGACGTCCTCGTCGTCTCGCGGGTGGGCGACGAGGGGATCGACCTGCCGAACGCCGAACTCGCCATCGCGGCCTCCGGGCTCGGCGGCTCGCGGCGACAGGGCGCCCAGCGTGCCGGACGGACGATGCGCCCGGTCGGACGGGCCCGGATGTACGTGCTGGCGACGCGGGGGAGCCGCGAGGAGGACTTCGCGCGCCAGCGGATGCGACACCTCGCCGGCAAGGGGGTCCGCGTCCGCGAGGCCGACAGCGTCGCGTGGGCCGAACCGGAGCCCGAAGGGACCGGGAGGGCCGCGAACGGGGCGGCGGGTGCGACCGACGAAACCGGGTGAGGGGCGAACGAGTTCGACGCCAAGTATAAGTACGGAGTTCGAGAACGTCCGCCATGGCGATAGACCCGCAGTTCGAGCAGAACCGCGAGCAGGTCGACGAGCACAACGGGCACAAGGTGTGGGGGCCGGTGGACGAGCCCGAACAGCTCGGCATCCACGGCACCCACGTCGCGGTGGACTTCGACATCTGTATCGCGGACGGCGCCTGCCTGGAGGACTGCCCGGTCGACGTGTTCGAGTGGGTCGACTCGCCGGGCCACCCCGAGAGCGAGATCAAGGCCGACCCCGCCCACGAGCCCCAGTGCATCGACTGTATGCTCTGTGTCGACGTCTGTCCCGTCGACGCCATCGACGTCGACCCCGGCCGCTCGGACCGCACCTGAGCCGACCCGCCGGAGCCCGACGGACCGGTTCGCCGGAACACCCGCTCCTCCGAACGTCACCGACCGAGGAGCCGTCGCCCCTCTCCTCCGGTCGCGAGTCCGACGACGTGCCCCCGTAGTCGGGCGTGGGCCGACTCGAGTCCGCGGAGCGACCGCTGGAACCCCTAGCGGGCGTGCTCATGAGAGTCACGGAAAGGGCGGAAGGAGATACTAAGACCTATTACGCACGGGGACCGGAAAGCCGGTAGACGCCATCAATGCACACAGTCACACTGACCAAGGGCGTCCCCGACTTCCGCGAGGGGCAGGTGTCCTTCGACGAGGACGGCCACCTCAAGCGCGGGGAGACGCCGACGGTGATGAACCCGAACGACCGGCACGCCCTCCGGGCGGCCCTCCAGACAAAGGTCCGCCACGGCGGGCGGATGAGCGTGATGAGCATGGGCCCGCCGGGCTACAAGGAGGTCCTCCAGGAGGCGATGGAGTCGGTGTACGCCGACGACCTCTACATCCTCTCGGACCGGGAGTTCGCCGCCGCGGACACGTGGGCGACTGCGATCACCCTCTCCGCGGGGATCTCGCAGTTCGACGAGCACCCCGATCTCATCTTCGCCGGCTTCAAGACGGCCGACGGGGAGACCGGCCACACCGGGCCGCAGACCTGCTGGTGTCTGGATATGCCGATGGTCACCCACGTCATCGCGATGGACATCGACGAGGAGGCGGGCACCCTCCGCGCCAAGCGGCTCGTCGAGGGCGACGTCGAGGAGGTCGAGACGGTCGAGACCGACCTCCCGGCGTTCGTCGTCGCCGACCCCGAGTTCGAGCCCTCCTACCGGACGGCGGGCGACCGGCTCCGCCACAAGGACCTCCGCGCCGAGACGCGCGAGCGGGCCGAGGAGTTCGAGGACCACCTCACGATGTGGAACCACAACGACCTGAACCTCGACCCCGACTTCGTGGGGCTGGACGGCTCGCCGACCATCGTCGAGTCCGTCGACCCGATCCCGAAGGCGCCCTCCGAACGCGAGGCGACGATGCTCACGCCCGAGGACACCGACGGGATGAACGACGTGCTCGAGGAACTCGCGCCCTACGCCGCCGACTGATATCATGACTCTCGATCCAAACGAACATACGATACAGGAGCTCGGACCGGCACTCAAGGACATCGAGGACGTCTCGGAACTCGACGAGATCCTCCAGAAGGAACACCGCGGGGAGAACAGGTCGGGAGCCATCGCGCTCATCGAGAGCCGCATCGAGAAGTTCTCCGAGGACGAGGACGAGGAGGCCGACGGCGAGGTCGAACTCGCCGGGATGAGCGTCGCCGACGTCGGCAACGCCGTCCGCGGCATCGACGAGGTGGAGGAGCTCGAGGCGCTCCTCGAACAGGAGGAGGCGAACGAGGACCGCGATAGCGTCAAGCGGCTCATCAACCAGCGGATCGACTCCGTCCAGGGGAGCGACGAGGACGAGGGCGAGGAGGCCGAAGCCGACGAGGAGCCCCAGACCCCCGAGGAGCGCCACCCGGATCTGGACCACCCGACGGCGGACAAACAGCACGTCCGCGCGCTTTCGGGTGGTGTCTACGAGGACATGTGGGTCTACTGTGAGGTACAGCAGGGCGAGCTCATCGACGTCTCGAGGGAGATGCTCGGGAAGGCCCGCGAGCTGATGGACGAGTACAACGAGGAGTACGATGCCGACGAGCGGGTCGTCGCCGTCGTGATGGACGACGACGCCGAGCGACTGGCCGGGGAGACTATCCAGTACGGCGCGGACGTCGCGGTGTACGTCGAGGACGACCGGCTCGACCGCTTCCGGCACAAGCCGTTCACGGAGATCTTCTGCGATGCGGCCCGCGGCGCCGGCCATCCCTACGGCCGGGAGGACCGCAAGGAGGTGGACTGGCGCGACTACGACGAGCCCCGGTACACGGTGTTCCCGGCGACGAACAACGGGCGGGACCTCTCGGCGCTCGTCCAGGCGGAACTCGACTCCGGGCTCGCGTCGGACTGTTCGGACCTCTACATCACGAGCGCGATGATCTCGAACCCGGCCAAGACCGGCGAGCCGGGGACGAACAAGAAGTTCGAGCGCGTCCTGCACATGAAGCGCCCGGACTTCTCCGGGTTCGAGTACTCGACGATCCTCTGTCTGGACAAGCCCGACCGGGAGTTCCACCCGCAGGGCGCCTCGGTCATCCCGGGGAGCTTCGAGGTCCCCGACCCGGACCCCGAGCGCGAGGGCGAGGTGATCGAACACGAGATGCCCCTCGAGGACGACTGGTTCGGCGTCCAGGTCACCGAATTCGACCAGCTCGAGGGCGGCGTCGACCTCACCGGCCGGGAGGTCATCGTCGCGCTCGGGCGCGGCATCGGTTCGGACCCGACGAAGGGGATCGAACTCGGGCTCGACCTCGTCGACGCGTTCGACGACGCCGACCTCGGGCTCTCGCGGGGCGTGATCACCGCCTCCTACCAGTTCGACGGCCACGTCGAGCAGTACGTCACCGAGGAGCGCCAGATCGGCGAGTCCGGCCAGGTCGTCGAGCCGCCTATCTACATCGCCGCCGGCATCTCCGGGGCGGTCCAGCACAAGGTCGGGATGGACGAGTCCGATCTCATCATCGCCGTCAACGAGGACCCCGAGGCCGACATCAGGGGGTTCTCGGACTACTTCATCGAGGGCGACCTGTTCGAGGTGCTCCCCGAACTGACGAAGGCGGTCGAGAGCGGGGAACTGGACGTCGCGGCCGTGGCCGACGGGGGTCGTGCCGATGACTGACGGCGACCACGAGCACTACGAGGCAGTCGTCGTCGGCGCTGGCCCCGGTGGCGCGGCCGCGGCGGCGCGGCTGGCCGACGCGGGCGTCGAGACCCTGGTACTCGAACGCGGCGTCGACGCCGGCTCGAAGAACGTTTCCGGTGGCGTGATCTACGCCGAGGAGTCCGCGCCGTACACGATCGACGGCCTGTTCCCGGGCTTCCGCGAGGCCGCCACCGAGCGGCCGGTCACCACGAACTACATCCACAACATCGCGGGCGACCGGGTGAAGACGGTCGACATCTCGGACCTGCACCACCACGACACGGAGTGGGCCGACGCGGTGCTCCGGCGGAAGATGGACTCCTGGCTGGCCGAGCAGGTCCACGAGCGGGCCCGCGAGACTGGCGGCGGGCTTCTGACGGACGTCCGTGTCAACGGCCTCCTTCGCGAGCGGGGGGAGATCGTCGGGGTGACCTGCGACGAGATCGACCCCATCCGTGCGGACCTGATCGTCGCCGCGGACGGTGTCAACTCCGAACTCGCGCGGGACGCCGGCCTGATGGACTGGGACGAACCCGAGGAGTGGTTCCAGGGTGTCAAGGCGGTGGTCGACATGCCCGCGGACCTCATCGAAGAGCGGTTCGGCATCGGCCCCGACGAGGGCGAGGCCCACCTGTTCTCGGGTGACCTCTACGAGGGCGTCCGCGGTGGCGGGTTCCTCTACACGAACGAGGACTCGCTCTCGATCGGGAACGTCTTCCACCTCGACAGCATCGTCGAGGAGCGCGCGGAGGTCTCGGACCTGCTCGACGCGCTGCTCACCCACCCGCTGCTGGGCCAGTGGCTCGACGAGGACTACGTCGAACTGGAGTACTCGGCGAAGCTCGTCCCCGACTCGAAGAAGGTGGCCCACCGGTCGCCCCACCGCGACCGGCTCGTCCTCGTGGGCGACG
>JBEPXB010000177.1:0-6144 GCA_041642135.1 Halobacteriales archaeon
CGGTCGTCCGAACCGTCGCCGCTGTCAGCCGACCCGAGCCCGACGCGGACCGGCTCCCGCCCATCGCGCCCTGCGGGAGCTGCCGGGAGCTGCTGGCCGACTACGCGCCCGAAGCTCGGGTAGTCGTCCCGGCGAGCGACCCTGCGGAGGCCGATGTCGACCTCGTCCTCTGCACGGTCAGTGACCTCCTCCTGGACGCGCACTGGCACGCCGACGACGGTGTGTGAAACACCCGTTTGATACACCCGGACGTTTAGGGGACGGCGGCGACCCGTGTGTGTATGGATCGCCGTCGAGCCGCCCGTGTCGCCGGAGTCGCCCTCCTCGTCGGTCTCCTCCTCTGGGGCGGGTACGCCGCCTACGTGTTCAACCTGGAGGACGTCCAGTCGAACCAGCGGACGGTCCTCCTCGCCTCGAACGAGGTCGCCCCCGGCGCCGAGACCACCGCCCGAGTCGTCGTCACGGACCGCGCGACCGGCGAACCGCTGACTGGGACGAACGTCACGCTGTTCCTCGGAAACGGGAGCGACCGGCGGGTGGTCGGGAACGGCACGGTCGGGTCGGACGGGGCCCTCGCGGTCACGTTCGATGCGCCGAACGCGACGGGGAACCACCGGCTCTCCGCGCGAGCCGATTCGCGGCTCGGACGCGACGAGGTCTCGGCGTCGTTCTCCGTCGACCGGGACTACTCCGTCGTCGTCGACACCGACAAGCCGGTCTACCAACCCGGCCAGACGATACACGTCCGGACGCTCGTGCGACGGGCGGCCGGGACGCCGGTGACCGACGAGGCTCGGGTCGTCGTCACCGGACCGGAGGGTAATCGGCTGTTCTCGCGGAACGTCTCGCTCTCGGCGTTCGGGATGGGGAGTGTCGACTTCCCGGTCTCGAACGAGGGTCGCCACGGCCGCTACCGCGTGAGCGTCACGCACGGCGGTGCCGAGCAGGTCCGGACGGTCGAGGTCCGCGAGTACCGACTCCCGCAGTTCGACGTGCGGTTCCGTCCGGGAGAGTCGGCCTACCGACCGGGCGAGACGGTCCGCGCGACGGTCGCATCGGAGTACTTCTTCGGCGAACCGGTGCGGAACGCGACCGTCCGCGTCGAGGGCGCGGGCTACGTCGGCGACCTCGAACCGTTCGGGACGGCCACGGCGGAGACCGGCGAGGACGGCGTCGCAACCGTCGACCTCCGGCTCCCGGGCTACTTCGTCGGGACCGAGCAGTTCGACGGGCGCGGCCTCGCCGTGTTCAACGTCTCGGTGACCGACCCGGCCGGCCACACCGAGACGGTCACGCGGCGGATCCCCGTCTCCGAGCGGGACCTGCTCGTCGAGGCGGTCCCCGCGGGCGGGCGGCTCGTCCCCGGCGTCGAGAACACCGTCTTCCTCGTCACCTCCTATCCGGACGGCCGGCCCGCGCGGGCGACCGTCCGGGTGGGCGACGAGACGATCGAGACCAATCGCTACGGCATCGCCACCTACGAGTTCGTCCCGAACGGGTCGAACGCCCGACTCCGGGTCGAGGCTCGCGCGGATGGCGCGAGCACCCGGCGGACGGTCTACCTGAACGCCGAGGAGGAAGCCGTCGCCGTCCAGCTCGACGCCGGCGCCTACACGGTGGGCGAGCGACTCTCCGGTCGGGTGCTCGTCGGCGACGCCGGTGGGCGGGTGTACGTCGACGCTGTCTCGGGGGGGCAGACGCTCGCGACGGAGAGTCTCGAGGTGAGGAACGGGTCGGCGAGCTTCTCGTTCGACCTCCCGCCGGCGGCACGGGGGACCACGCAGGTCCGCGCGTGGGTCGTTCGATCGGACGGGTCCGTGGCGCGGACGACCCGGCCCGTGCCGGTGCGGGCGAACCGCGACCTGAACGTGAGCCTCTCTCCGAACCGCTCGGTCTACCGCCCCGGCGCGCCCGCGTCGCTGACCGTCCGGACGACCGAGAACGGCTCGGCCGTCCCCGCCGCGGTGGGGATAGACGTCGTCGACGAGTCGGTGTTCTCGGTGGAGGCCCGGCGGGCCGGACTCGCCCGCGCGGCGTTCGCGTTCGAGGCGGCGAACGACCCGACGCTCGTGGTCTACAACTACTCGACGGCGAACCTCACGGCGCCCCCGAGCGACGACGCGGAGCGCACGGCCCAGGCGGCGGTCGCCGCCTCGCTCGGCACCGCCGAGAGCGGGCTGACCGTCGACTCCTTCCGGCAGAAGCTCGAACGCATCCGCGAGCGACAGGCGGGGATGCGGGAGGCGAACGGCTATGCGCTGGGGGCGCTCCTCGCGGCGATACCACTCGCCGTCATCGGACTCGGGTTCGCCCGCCGGGGGCGGTCGTTCGCGACCGAGATGGGGAGCGCCGTCGGGACCACTGTCGTCGCCGGGTTCCTCCTGCTCCTCGGCGGCCTGATCGTCGGCGCGCTCGTCGCGCTGACGCACGCCCTCGCGGCGGTCCTGGTCGGGGTGGTGGCGGCCCTGGTGGTCCTCGGGGTCTACCTCGCGGTCGAGCGTGACTGGTCGCCGTGGGGCGGCCGCGGGCTGGGGCGGTACGTCGGCGCCGGCCTGCTCTCGCTGCTCGGACTCGTCGGCCTCGCCCTCGTCCTGAGCGACTACGTCGACTTCGACCTGCTGGCCGGGCTGGCGCCGGTCCTGTTCCCGCTCGCGGCCCTGCTCCCGCTCGTCTGGGTGGCCGACGTCGAGGAGCCGTTCTCCCGCGAGCAGGTCGGCCGGGCGGCGGTCGCGATCCTCGCGATACTGGTCTGCACGGCGCCCGTGGCCGCGTTCACCTTCGGGTTCGCCACGACGGGGGCGGGGGGCGCCGACGCCGGCGGGGGTGGGGACGGCGGCTTCACGGCCGATAGTGGCGGCAGCGGCGGTGGCGGCGACGCGCCTTCGGGCGGCGGCGCCGTCGACGTCCGCCAGTTCTTCCCCGAGACGCTCGCCTCGCGGACGGTCCTCACCGGAGAGGACGGCCGTGCGAGCGTCGAGATGCGGATGGCCGACTCGATCACCACCTGGCGGGTCTCCGCACTCGGCGCGACGAGGGACGGAACCGTCGGGAGCGAGACGGGGTCGATGCGGGTCTTCCAGCCGTTCTTCGTCGAGCCCGATCTACCTACTCGGCTGACGCGCAACGACACCGTCACCGTCCCGGTGAGCGTGTTCAACTACGGGAACGAGTCGCGGAACGTCACGCTCGAACTCGGTTCCGGGACCTGGTACGAGGCCGATTCGCGGACGGCGAACGTAACCGTGCCCTCGAAGTCGGTCCGGAGCGCCTCGTTCACGATCAGCGCGACCGAGCACGGCGAGCGGGCGCTTACGGTGTTCGCAGCAGGCCGAACGCCGGACGGGAACGTCACCCGCGACGCGATCAGGAAGTCCGTCACGGTCGACCCGCCGGGGAAGCGCCTCGCCACGACGGAGAGCGGCGCCGTCTCCGGGACGACCCGGGTCGACGTCCGGGTACCCGAAGCGGCCTACCCGAACACCTCGAAGACGGTACTCCGGGTGTATCCGGGCGCGTTCGGACAGACCCTCGGCGGCGTCGAGGCGCTGCTGTCGATGCCCCACGGCTGCTTCGAGCAGACCTCCTCGAGCCTCTACCCGAACGTGCTCGCGCTACGGTACCTGGAGGAGACGGGTCGGGCCGCCCCGGAGACGCGCCTGACCGCAGAGCGGTTCATCGCGCAGGGCTACCAGCGCCTGCTCACCTTCGAGACGAGCACGCCCGGCGGGTACTCGCTGTTCGGCGACGACCCGCCGAACCTCCTGCTCACCGCGTACGGTCTCCAGGAGATGAGCGACATGGACGAGGTGTACGACGTGGATCCCGCCGTGTTGGGAGAGATGCGGACGTTCGTCCGGGACCGGCAGCGCTCGGACGGGAGCTGGGCGACCGACGGCCGGCTCGAGTACCCGCTCGGCGTGAGCGGCGACGACACCGCCGTGACCGCCTACGTGACCTGGAGCCTCGCACACAGCGGGGCCGAGGGCCAGTCGGTGACCGACGGCGTCGCGTACGTCCGCGAGAACCTCGACGTCTCGGAGGCCGATACGATGACCCTCGCGGTGACGCTGAACATGCTCGTCGACGCCGGCGACGACTCCGCGTTCCGGTCGCGGGTGGTCGAGGAGCTCCGCTCGCGCGCCACGACCGACGGCGGGCGGGTCTACTGGGAGCGCTCCGGCGACGAGGCCGCGAGCGAGTCCGGGGATGGCTACCGCTACGGAGAGAAGCGCGTCCTGACGACGGCGACGGCGACGAACGCGCTCGTGAAGGGCGGCCACGCCGCGAGTCTCCAGTCGGGGGCGCTCCGGTGGCTGGTCGAGCAGAAGGGCGAGCGCGGCTGGGGGTCGACGCAGAACACGGTGATGACGCTCCGGGCACTCGTCAACGCGCAGTCCGGCACCACCGCGGACGTCGGCGGGGCGCTTACGGTCCGCGCGAACGGGTCGGTCGCCGAGCGGATCGACCTCTCGGGCGTGCGGGGCGACGAGGTCCAGACGGTCGTCCTGCCCGCCTCGCGGGGGAACAACTCGTACACGGTGAGCGCGCCCGACGCCGACGGGCTCTACTACGAGTTCACGACTTCCTATCACGTCCCGTGGGAGGGTTCGAAGACCTCGGAGCGAACCGGGGGCGTCGGGCTGAACGTCACCTGGGACCGGACGAACCTCACCGTCGACGACACGGCGACCGTCCGGGCGCGGGTGACTCCCGGCGAGGGAACCATCGGGATGGCCATCGTCGACCTCCCCGTCCCGCCGGGCTTCGAGGTCGAGATGGGGTCGCTCGAACGGCTCCGCCAGCGGGGGGCGATCAGCCGCTACGAGACCGCCGGCCAGCAGGTGATCCTCTACATCGAGGACGTCGAGGAGCCCCGCACGCTGGAGGTGATCTACCGGGCGACACAGCCGGTCGAGGCGAGCACGGGCGGTGCGGAGGCGTACGACTACTACAACCCGGACGACCGGGCGAGCGACGACCCCCGGACGGTCACGGTCAACGGGACCACTTCCTGACTACGGTTCGGGCGGTCACCGCGAACGGGACCGCCTCCTCACTACGGTTCGGACCGGACGGTGTCGATGACGCCGCGGAGGTAGCCGACGGTGAACGCGCGTGCGCGGTGTCGCCAGTCGTCGTCGCCGACCACCTTCGGGACGTGGTCGGGGATCACCACGCCGTCGAACCCGACGTCCCGGAGGGTCCGGACGACCTCGACGGTGTCGAAGTTCCCCTCGTCGACGAACGTCTCGTGGAATCTCGGTACCGTTCCGACCACGTCGCGGAAGTGGACGAACACGATCTGGTCGCGCTCGCCGAACCGCCGCAGGACCCCGGTCGCGTCCTCGCCCATCTGCGAGAAACACCCCAGACAGAGCTTCAGCCCGTGGTGCTCGCTCGGTACGATATCCATCGCGCGCTCGAAGTTCTCGACGTTCCGGAACAGCCGAGGGATGCCCTTGAGCGACTCGATCACCGGCGGGTCGACCGGGTGTAACGCGAGCCGGACGTCCGCCTCCTCCGCGACCGGAACGACGGTCTCGACGAACGTCTCGTAGTTCTCCCAGAACTCCGCCTCGGTGTACTCGCGGTCGATGCCGGGCGCGAGCGCGTCCGGGTCCTCGACCTCCTCTAGGTCGAACGCCGTGCCCTCGGCACCGCCGCGGATCTCCACCGGCGTCGTCCGCATGGGAACGACACCGCGCGGGTTCCACTGGTAGCCCAGGACCGGGACGTCCGCTTTCCCGAGGTTCCGGACGAGCGTGAGTATCTGCGAGAGCGCCTCGTCCTCGTCCTCCCGGCCGAACATGATGTCACCGTACAGCGAGTACGGCAGCGACTGGATCCCGCGGAGCGTCAGCCCCTGTGCCTCGACCCGTTCCTTGGCGGCCGCCAGTTCCTCGACGGAGGGGATCGCGTCCCGCCCGACGGCGACCGTGTCGGTGCCCTCGCGGTCGTTGAACTCGTCCGGCTCCTCCTCGACGTCGGCGTGGTCGACGAAGACGTCGGTCGCGCCGAGCTGCCGGACGAACCGGAGCCGCTCCTCTGAGAGCGTCCTCGTGCGGACGCCGACCCGGATCCCGGTGGCCTCCGTGCTGGGTGTCACGTCGGCGTTGGCTTTCCCGTTTGGGTATTTAATACGAC
>JBEPXB010000178.1:0-6136 GCA_041642135.1 Halobacteriales archaeon
GCCCTCGTCTTTCCGGCGTTCCGGGCGCTCCTCGGCGACCCGGAGCACCGACCCCGTCAGGACGTCGACGGCGAGGGCGAGGTCGGCCTCCTCGACGTCGAACGTGGGGGTGTGGTGCGCGCCGGGGTGGTCGGTGCCGACGATCGCGTACGTCGCCAGCCCGCCGGCCTCCTGGACCGCCTCGATCAGGTGCGTGGCGTCCTCGCTCGCGCCGAACGAGGCCATGTGGACCGCGGAGTCGACCCGGTCGTCGGCCGCGGCGACCCGGGTCACGAGTTCTGCCAGTTCCTCGTCGCTGTCGGCCCGGGGCGCCCCGCTCACGACCTCGAACGAGGACTCACAGCCGTGCATCTCCCCGGCGGCCCGGACGATCCGCCGGAGCTCCTCGCGGGTGTACTCCATCAGTTCGGTCGTCTCGCCGCGGACCTCGCCCCACAGTTTCGCCTCCTCGGCGACGACGTTGGACGCGGTGCCGACCTCCGCCCGACCGAAGTTGACGCGTGTCGCCCCGTCGGCGTGCCGGGGGATGCCGTAGGCGTTCCCTATCGCGGCAGCCGTCGCCTGCATCGCGTTGGCCCCCTCGTTCGGCTCCTTGCCGGCGTGGGCCGAGCGGCCGTGGAACCCGACCCGGAGGTTACTCACCGCCAGCTGTTCGACCGTGCCACCGACCACCTCGCCGGACGGATGACCGAGCCCCACGTGGACCGCGAAGAGGTAGTCCACCCCCTCGACGTGTTCGCTCTCGGCCATCGGCTTGCCGCCCCCGCCGACCTCCTCGGCGGGCTGGAAGAGGACCGTGAACCGGCCATCGAAGTCGCTCTCCTTCACCGCCTCGAGCGTGGCGAGACCGATCGTCACGTGCGCGTCGTGGCCGCAGGCGTGCATCCACCCCTCGTGCGCCGAGCGGAACCCCTCGCTCGCCGGCCGGTGGCCCCCGTCGGTCGACTCCTCGACCGGCAGGCCGTCGATGTCGACCCGGAGCGCGACGTGGGGCCCCTCGCCCCGGTCGAGGACGGCGACGACACCCGTGTGTCCGCCCTCCGTCGCGGCGAGGACGTCCTCGCGGGCGCCCGACTCGCGGGCCCGCTCGAACCAGGTCCCGAGCTCCGCCTCCTCGGGGACGGCCATCCGCGCCTCCGCGGGGAGCGCCTCGCACCCGACGTGGAGTTCGTCGACGCCGACGGACTCGAGCTCCTCGACCAGCAGGCTCGTCGTCAGGAACTCACACCAGCCCGGCTCCGGGCGGCGGTGGAACGCCCGCCGTCGTTCGACGAGCCGGCCCGGGTCCGGGGGGCTGCCCCCCTCCTGGTCGTCCCGGCCGTCTCGGTCGTTCCGGCCGTCCATCGGACCGTTCAGGCCTCCAGTTCCCGGGTACACTCCTCCTCGATGACCTCGGTGATGACGTCGAGGCCGGCCTCGGCCTGTTCGTGGGTCATCACCAGCGGCGGGAGGAGCCTGAGAACGCGCCCGCCGCGGCCGGCCGTCCACACGAGGACGCCCTTCTCGTGACACCGCTTCTGGATGCGCTCGACGAGGCCATCGTCGGTGAACTCCGCGCCGATGAACAGCCCCTTGCCCCGCACCTCGCCGAGGAGGGGGTTGCCCTCGCCGGCCTCGCGGAGCCGACCCCGGATGTACTCCCCGAGTTCGGTCGCGTGGTCGAGCAGGTCGTGGGCCTCCATGTACTCGATGGCCCGCAGGCCCGCCCGCATCGCCACGGTGTGTCCGCGGTACGTGCCGGCGTGCCCGCCCGGCCCCCAGGTGTCGAGGTCCTCGTGGTACATGGTACAGGAGAGCGGGAAGCCGATGCCGCCGATCGCCTTGGCCGAGGTCATGATGTCGGGGGTGACCCCGTAGTGCTCGCTGGCCCACCACTCGCCGGTGCGACCGAGGCCGGACTGTATCTCGTCGAACATCAGCGGGAGGTCGTTGTCGTCGGCGATCTCGCGGAGGCCCGCGAGGAACCCCTCGGGCGGGACGACGACGCCCGCCTCGCCCTGAATGGGCTCGACGAAGATGCCCGCCGGGTTCGCCAGCCCGCCGTAGGGGTCCTCGATCGTCTCGCGGACCTCGTCGAGCGCGCGGGCACAGGAGAACGAGCCACAGCAGTCGGCGGCGTCGCGGGTACAGACCGAGACGGCGTCGCCCTCGCCGCGGTCGCGGAAGGAGTTCGGGTAGCGGACGTGGACGACGTCCGGGAGCATGGGCGAGTAGTCCTGCTTGAACTTCTTGGTGCTGGTGAGCGACAGCGCGCCCGCGGTCATCCCGTGGTAGGCACCCCGGAAGGCGACCAGGCCCGAGCCGCCGGTGTTGTACTTCGCGAGCTTGATGCTCGCCTCGACCGCGTCGCTCCCGGTGGGGCCACCGAACACCACGCGGTTGTTGTCCGCGAGGCCGCCGGGGGCGATCTCGTTCAGCTTCTCGATGAGGTCGAGTCGAGCGTCGGTCGGGAAGTCCACGGTGTGGACGAGTTTGTCCGTCTGTTCGTGGACCGCCTCCAGTACGTAGGGGTTCGAGTGGCCGACGTTGAGGACGCCGATACCCGCGAAGAAGTCGAGATAGGTGTTCCCGTCGACGTCGCGAAGCGTCGCGCCGCGTCCCTCCTCGAACGCGATCGGGATGTCCTCTGGGTAGGCGACGGCGCCCGAGTCGATCGCGCGCTGGCGCTCCAGCTGTTTCCGGGTCTTCGGACCCGGGACGTCGCCGACGTCGGGTTCCTGGGCGAAGTGCAGTTCGTGGATCGATGGACCGACCATACGCGAACACGACGGAAACGACCCCTAAATAGGTTCTCCACCGCACCCGGGGATCGGTACACGATCACCGGTCGTTCCGCCGGCGTTACCGGCTACTCCGACGGATCGGCTGCCGGGTCGCCGTTCGTTGGACGCGACCGCGGACGTACACGGATGCTGTTACCGTCGTACACGAGAATTTATGACCTCGCCTCCGGACCGGGGGCGTATGGAGCGAGCGAGTCCGTTCCCGGCGGCCGAGTACGAGACGCGGCTCGACCGAACCCGCGAACGCATGCGCGAGGCGGGGCTCTCCGCCCTGTTCGTCACGGATCCGGCGAACATGAACTACCTGACCGGCTACGAAGGCTGGTCGTTCTACGTCCACCAGGGGGTGCTGGTAACTCTCGACGCCGACCCCGTCTGGATCGGACGGGAGATGGACGCCAAGGCCGCCGAGGTGACGACGTGGCTCCCCGACGAGCACGTCCGCTCGTACAGCGACGACCACGTCCACTCGCCGTACGACCTCCACCCCGCGGACTACACCGCCGAGGTCCTCCGGGAGTTCGGCGTCGACGGCGCCACGCTCGGCGTGGAGATGGACGCCTACTACTACACCGCCCGGACCCACCGGCGACTCGAGGAGAACCTCCCGGAAGCGGATCTCCAGGACGCGACGCTGCTGGTCAACTGGGTGCGCGCAAAGAAGAGCGAGCGGGAACTCGAGCAGATGGAGCGGGCGGCCCGGATCGCCGAGCACGCGATGCGCGCAGGAACAGAAACCATCGAGGCGGGCGTCCGCGAGTCGACGGCGGCGGCGGCCATCTACGAGGCGCTGGTCGAGGGGGTCGAGGCCTACGGCGGTGACTACCCCGCCATCGCGCCGCTGATGCCCTCGGGCGACTTCACCGGGACACCGCACCTCTCCTGGAGCGACCGCGAGTTCGAGACGGGCGACCCCGTGATCATCGAACTCGCCGGCTGCAAACACCGCTACCACTGCCCGATGGCCCGGACGGTGAACGTGGGCGAGCCACCGGCGGAGATGGACGAGACGGCCGAGGTAGTGGTGGAAGGACTCGAAGCGGCGCTCGACGCCGTCGAACCCGGCGTCACGGCCGAGGCCGTCGAGGCGGCCTGGCGCGAGGTCATCGCCGAACACGGCATCGAGAAGGAGTCGCGCATCGGCTACGCCTGCGGCCTCGGCTACCCGCCGGACTGGGGCGAGCACACCGCCAGCCTCCGGCCCGGCGATACGACTACTCTGGAGGAGGACATGACGTTCCACCTCATCCCGGGCATCTGGTACGACGAGTTCGGCGTCGAGATCAGCGAGACGTTCAGGGTGACAGCGGACGGTGCCGAGACGTTCGCCGACTTCCCCCGGGAGCTGTTCTGATAGCGGTCGTCGTCGTACCCTCCCGTCCCGGGACCGCTCGGGCCGGAGCTCTTTCAGGCGCTGAAGCGGCTACCCCCGTTTTATAACCCGCCGTCCCGTATCGTATCATAATTGGGCGGCCGTCTGGGTATCTGGCAGAGAAATCGCTGTATATTTTCTCTTCTCCGGGGCTTTTTCATCACCTGAAACCACTGGCCCCCGCTTTTGTTACATAGGGTATTACGCGGAAATATGCCCACCCCAACCCCCACCGACTCGGGCGCGGCGACCGAGGACGACGGATCGGCACGACACGGATACGAGACCGATGGCGCGGTTCCGTCCGCTGACGTCGAAGCCACGGAGGGCGACGATGAGTAGCTCGGCCGACGACCCGGCGAACGCGGGCCTGCTCGGCGAGGAACCCGTCGCCGACGTCGCGAGGGAGATGGCCGAGCAGGTCTGTCTCGGGTTCCGATGGCACGACCGTCGCGAGCGAACGCGGGCGGTCGAGGCGTTCGCGGCGGTCGACCGCCGGCAGTTCGCACACCTCGACGCGACGACGGCCCGGGCGGCGGCGGCCGCGTACGTCGACGCGCTGTGGGCCAAGGACGAGGTGGAGGCGTCGTGTACGGTCGACGGCGAAATCGACTACGACGCGCTGGCCGAGGCCGACTGGGGGGCCGTCCGGTCGGCGTTCGCGAAGCGCGCCGCGCTCGTCGGGATGGACCCGGCGTACGCCGAGGCGAGCACGCTCGCCTGGAAGCGACACAAGGTGGGCGGCGACTACGCCACGCCGATGCAGCGGGCGCAGGTGTACGAACTGCGGGCGGCGATGGGCGACCCCGAGTACCCGCACAAGCCCCACCAGGGCCAGTCGGGCTTCGGCCCGGAGGCGGCGCGCTACCTCCTCGCGGTCGAACTCCACGATATGCACACCGAGGGACACTGGAAGCAGGCCCTCGAGACGATGACGCCCTACTTCGAGCGGATACTCCGGGCCCACGAGGGGCACACCGGATCGACCCCCCGGAACGACTGATACGGTCGTGGGTACCGATGTACCGGCGATCACCCGGACGGGGTCGGGTAGCGCCGGGAAAAGACGACGCACGACCGTATGAGAGGGAGTGGCGGAAGTCCCCGGACGCCGCTGTACGGCCGATCCCCGACCTACTGGAACCGGTGTGCGAGATGCGGGGAACGTCCTCGGCTGGTGGACCTATCCGGTTCCGAGGGGTTCGACGGGGTCGCCAAGCGGGCGTACCAGGTAGCCCCCCGCCAGCTCCGGAACCGGAACGGCACGGGGCCTAACTCTCGACGGGTTCTCGAACGGAAGCCGCGCTCCGGGTGCTCCCATCGGGGGAGAGCCCGAGCCGTCGCTCGTGTTCGCGCATCGGGACCATCCTCGCGAACTTCCCGACCCCGATGGGCGGGACGTTCCGGAAGAACGCCCCGAAGGAGTCGCCGTCGACGACGTAGAGATCCGCCCAGAGCCCGAGCCCCCCGTCCGGGTCTGCCGTCTCGTTGTACCACTTCCAGGCCGGGACGTGAGGGCCGTTCGGATCGGCCGCGAACCGCTGGAGGTCCTCCAGCGACCGCCAGTACTGCATCGCGGCCCCCTTCCGGAGCCCGAGGAAGATCGGTGTGTACCCGAGGAACCCGCTGTCCGGAATCCGCCTCCAGCTCCCTGAACATCTTCGCGACCTTCCAGTTCGCCAGGAGCCTGTGCGGGAGCGTCCGGAGCCTTTCGCTGATCCCGCAGGCTACGCCTCGGGCGCGCGGACCAGGTTCTCGAGCGAGTCGCCCGCGTCCAGGCGGTCGAGGTTCCGCGCGAGGATGTCTGCCAGCCGGGGCCAGTGCTGGGGGGTGTGCCCGCCGGTGTGTGGCGTAATCAGGACGTTCTCGAAGTGCCAGAGCGGGTGGTCGGGCGGGAGCGGCTCCGGGTCCGTGACGTCGAGCGCGGCCCCCCGGATGCCGTTGTCCTGTACCGCGTCCATCAGCGCCTCGGTGTCGATTA
>JBEPXB010000179.1:0-6105 GCA_041642135.1 Halobacteriales archaeon
TTCGAGTCGACAGGCCGACGGACGAGTGTCCGTCGGTTCCAGGTTCCGGTCGATCCCGTCCCAGTCCCCGTCCCGCCTCCGTCCCGCCTCCGTCCCGCCACCGTCGAAATAGCTATACCGGCCATCGTCGTGGGCACACCGGATCCGATCACGATGGAACGCGAGCCCGCGGCGAGTGTGCGGAGCGTGCTGTGGCGTGTCGGCAGAGAACTCCGGGGCGACGGCCGGGGGTGGGTGCTGCTGTTCGTCGCCGGCGGCTGGTTCTTCGTGCTCGGAACGCGGTTCGTCTTCCCCGCGCTCCTCCCAGAGATCAAGGCCTCGTTCGCGATCTCGAACACGACCGCGGGCGCCGCCATCACGGCCATCTGGATCGCCTACGCCGCCGTCCAGTTCCCCGCCGGAGCGTTCTCCGACCGCGTCGGCGAGCGACTCGTCCTCGTGGTCGGCGTCCTCGTCGCGACGGTCGCCGTGGCCGCCGTCGCCCTCACCCCGACGTTCTGGCTGTTCCTCCTCGCCGCCGTCCTCTTCGGGCTCGGGACCGGCCTCTACGGCCCACCGCGGGTGATCGTCCTCTCGAACACCTTTTCGGACAGGGGACGGGACTCGACGGCCATCGCGCTGACGTTCGCCGCCGGGAGCCTCGGCAGTGCGGCCCTGCCGTTCGTGGGTGGGTGGCTCGCGGCCTCGCTCGACTGGCGGGCCGGGTTCGCCGCCGTCGTGGTCCCGTTCCTGCTGGCCTCGGTGGGGCTCTGGCGGTTCCTCCCCGAGCGCGCCTCGACGGCCGAGAAGGCCGCCGGACAGTCGGCCCGATACGTCGTTCGCCGGCTCGCCTCGACGGTGACCGACCGGTCCGTCCTGCTCGCGTGGGCAGGGATGTCCCTCTCGCTGTTCGTCTTCCAGGGCGTCACCTCCTTTCTCCCGACGTACCTCGTCTCGGCGAAGGGCCTCTCGACCGGGACGGCCGCGGCGGTGTTCGGCGTCTTCTTCGTCGTCGGCGCGGTCGCCCAGCCGGCCAGCGGGGCGCTCGGCGACCGGTTCGGCCGTCGCCGCGTGCTCGTCGCCCTCGCCGGCGTCGGGGCCGTCCCGCTCGCGCTCCTCCCGTTCGGAAACGGCCTGCCGGTACTCGCCGGGCTCGCGGTCTTCCTCGGCGTCCGCCTCGGACTCGGCCCGCTCAACAACGCCTACATCGCCGACGCCTTCCCGGCTGACGTCCAGGGCGCGGGCTACGGCTTCGTCCGGACGTTCCACATGGCCATCGGGTCGACCGGCGCGGTGGTCATCGGCTACCTCGCGGACGCCTCGCTGTTCGACGAGGCGTTCCTCCTCCTCGCCGGGTTGAGCCTCGTCAGCATGCTCCTCTACGCGAGCCTCCCGAAGACGGACGAGGGATGACGGGGTCGGGAGGGCGTCGACGGGGCCGAGACGGAACCGGAGGTCGATCCGACGGCTCAGTCGGCGCCCTCGGGGACGCCCTCGGCGGTGTAGGTCTGCCCGGTGACGTAACTGGCACCTGGCGAGACGAGGAACGCCACCAGGTCCGCGATCTCGTCAGGGTGGCCGAGCGTCCGGTCGACGGAAGAGCGGTCGATGCGCTCGGCCGTGACGCCCCGGTTCTCCTCGACGCCGGGGGTCGCGACCAGCCCCGGCCGGACGCAGTTGACCCGGACGTTCCGGTCGGCCCACTCGCTCGCGAGCGACCGGGTGAGCGCCTCGATACCGGACTTGGAGGCGGCGTAGTGGCCGCTCTCGGCCGCGCCGTCCCGCCCGACGACGCTGCTCATCGTCACGACCCGACCCCCGTCGGCGGCCGTCAGCGCCTCGACCAGCGCGTGACAGTACCGGAACGTGCCGTTGAGGTTGATGTCGACGATGGTTCGCCAGCCGTTCTCGCTGATCTCCGCGACCGGCGCGTGGAAGTTCGCCCCCGCGTTCGCGACCAGGATATCGACCGCGCCGTCACCGAGTTCGCTCGCCCGGTCGGCCACACGGGCCACGTCCTCGCTCTCGCGGACGTCCCCCGGGACCGCGACGGCGGTCGACCCGGTCTCGGCCTCGATACCCTCGGCGACAGCTTCGAGTCGCTCCGCCGAGCGGGCGGTCAGCACCACGTCCGCGCCGAGTTCCGCCAGGCGATAGGCGATCGCCTCGCCGAGCCCACGACTCGCGCCGGTCACGACCGCTACCTCGTCCGCCAGGAGGTCCGCTTCGAACATACCGGAGTCGTTCCGGATGGCGGTAATAAGCGTGCTGGTCACCGTCTGGATACTATTGGCACGAAAGACACGCTGGTCACTCCACCGGATGGAACGTCTCGAAAGCCCTCGGACCGCTCGCGGTCGACGATCGAACATCCGAAACCCCGGACACACCGACCCGATCCTCAGTCTCCGGCACCCTCGTCCGGCTCCTGAACGACGTCCTCGCCGACCAGCTCCTCGATCCGGTCGCCATCGACCCCGTACTCGGCGAGCACCTCGCGGGAGTGCTCGCCGAGGAAGGGGGCGCGGTGGTGGACGCCACTCGGTGTCTCGGAGAGCTTGATCGGCGCGCCGGCGAGCGACACCTCCCGACCGGTGTCGGCGTGTTCGACCTGCGGGAGCATCTCCCGGACCTCGAAGTGCTCGTCCTCGAAGATGTCGAGGACGGTGTTGACCGGACCACAGGGCACGTCGTCGGCGATCAGCTCCGCGATCTCCTCTTTCGTGTGCTCGGCGACCCACTCGGCGACGACCGGCCGGAGTTCGTCCATGTGTTCGACCCGGTCCTCCTCGTCGGGGTACTCCTCCGCGAGGTCGGGCCGGCCCATCGCCTCGCAGAGCGCGGTCCACTGCTTGTCGGAGGGGGCGGCGATCATCACGTGGCCGTCGGTCGTGTCGAACCGGTCGAACGGGAACAGAAGCGGGTGGGTGTTCCCCTGCGGACCGGGGACGTCGCCCCCGACCGCGTACTGGTGGACGATGCGCTCGGTGAGCGCGAGCACGCCGTCGACCATCCCCACGTCGACGAACTGGCCCTCGCCGGTCCGCTCGGCGTGGTGGAGCGCCGAGAGCACGCCGACGATGCAGAGCGACGCGGGGAAGATGTCGCCGACGCCGGGGCCGACCTTCACCGGGCCGGACTCCTCGGTCCCGGTGATGCTCATCACGCCGCCCATCGCCTGGGCGATGATGTCGAACGCCGGGCGGTCGGCGTAGGGGCTCTCGCCGCTCCGGGGGTCACCGAACCCGCGGATCGAGCCGTAGACCAGCGCGGGGTTGATCTCGCGGAGCGACTCGTAGGAGAGCCCGAGCCGGTCCATCGTCCCCACTTTGAAGTTCTCGACGAGCACGTCCGCGTCGGCGACCATCCCGCGCAGGGTCTCCTTGCCCGCCTCTGACTTGAGGTCGATGACGACGCTGCGCTTGTTCCGGTTGACGCTGTGGAAGTACCCGCCGTAGGCCTCGTCCTCGTCGAGGTGCGGGGGGTTCGAGCGGGTCATGTCCCCGCGCGGGGGCTCTACCTTCACCACGTCCGCCCCGAGGTCGGCCAGCAGCATCGTCGCGTACGGCCCGGCCAGCATCTGCGTGAGGTCGAGGACGCGAACGTCCGCGAGCGGCCCCCAGCCCTCCCGCGGGGTGGCGTCGGAGCCGCCCCCGGCGTCGGTCTCGTCTGGCTCGCTCATGGCGCGGTCAGTCCCGCCAGTGGCTCGCCTTCTTGAGCAGGACGGTCTGGTCGGCGCCGAGCACCTGCTCGTCGTCCTGGTTGTACCCCGTCACCCGGAAGGTGACCACGCCGGCGTCGTCGCGGTCCTCGGCCTCGCGTTTCTCCACCACCTCGCTCTCGGCGTACAGCGTGTCTCCGTGGAAGACCGGCGTGGTGAACCGCACGTCGTCCATCGAAAGTATCGAGAGGGCGTTCTCGGAGATGGTCTCGGAGGCGAGCCCACAGACCAGCGAGAGGTTGATGCCGCCGTAGACTATCCGCTGTCCGAACTCGCTGTCCTCCATCCGGTCCTCGTTGAAGTGGCCCTGGGCCGTGTTCAGCACCATGTTGGTGATGAGCACGTTGTCCATCTCGGTCATCGTCTTCCCGCGGGGGTGTTCGTAGACCTGTCCGACCTCGAAGTCCTCGTAGTAGTTGTCGTCGCTGGTTCGTCCCATGGTTCAGTTCCCACCTCCCATCCGCCGCGCCTCGCCGTCCCCCGCCGTAGCTCCGTCGGTCATTCCGCCTCGGCCTCCTCTGGGGGGTTCCGCTTGGCGATGAGGTTCTTGCGTTCGAACTCGAGCACCAGCTCGCCGTCGGGGCGGGTCCCCTTCGTGTACCAGTGGACGATCCCCTGGTGGGGCCTGGAGGAGCTCTCGCGTTTGCTCACCACCTCGCTGTCGGAGTAGAGGGTGTCCCCGGGGTAGACCGTCTCGTGGAACTCGAGGTTCTCGATGCCGAGGAACGCCCCGCCGGCCTCGCTGAGGTCCTGGACGCTCATCCCGAAGACGACGTTGAACGCGAGCAGGTGGTTGACGACCTCGCGCTCGTAGCCGAGGTCCTCGGCGTAGTCGGCGTTGAAGTACATCGGGTTGGCGTTGGTCATCAGCGTCGAGAAGACGCTGTTGTCCCCCTCGTTTATGGTGCGTCCCCAGTGGTGCTCGAACGTCTGGCCCTCGGAGAAGTCCTCGAAGTAGTTGACGCGCTCGACGACTATCCGCTCCGTGTCATCGTCACCCATGACGAAGGTCCGTTCCGGGAACGGGCGTATAACGGTTCCGCTTCACCCCTTTTCGCTCGAGGCGACGCGGGCTCCGGCTCTCGAACGAACCCGAGACTTCAGCCGAACCCCGACGCCGATCGGTCCGGATCGGTGCCCCCCGGGTGGAGTGACCCGAAGACGGGGACGAGAGACCTCGGGAACGCGGGCCGGAACGGGAGCGGAGCCGGCGGTTCGAGAGGGTGAGCCGAGAACGGAAGAGAGGCGAACCCGGCCGCTCAGTCGTCGCCGACGGACACCCGCGGGTCGATGATCCCGTAGATGACGTCGACGCCGAAGTTCGCGACGATGACGAACGCCGCCACCAGGAAGAACACGAACTGGACGACCGGGAAGTCCCGCGAGAGGACGGCCTGGACGAGCGTGAACCCGATGCCCGGCCAGTTGAAGACGATCTCGATGAGGACGAGCCCGCCGATGGCACGGGTCATCGAGACGGGGTAGAGCGTGATCAGCGGGAGGCTCGCGTGCTTGAGGAGGTGCCGGAGCCGCTGGCCGCCGGGCAGGCCGGTCATCCGGTGGTAGAAGAAGAAGCCCTGGCCCATGACCTCGACCACGCTGGTCCGCATGATCAGCACCGGCAGGTAGGCGTAGCGCAGCAGCACCGCCGCGAACGGGAGGATGTAGTGCTGGCCGAAGTCGACCGTCAGGTAGGGCCGCCACCAGGGTTCGCCGGAGAACTTGCTCGACGTGGCGAAACTGAACATCCCCGAGGTCGGCAGGAGGTCGAAGACGCCGGCGAAGATGATGATGAGGAAGATGGAGGTGACGAACGTGGGGAAGGCGCCCAGGAAGACCACCGGCGGGAGCCCCCACTTCTCGAGGTTCGTCCCGCGCTTGCTCCCGAGGAAGCCGCCCCAGATACCCCCGAGGAGGTAGGCGGTCGTGATGCCCGGCGCCACGAGGATGAACGAGTTGAAGATCTTCATCTTCACGAACTGCCAGACCGGCTGGCGGAACTGCAGGGAGGTCCCGACGTCGCCGGTCGCGAAGTTCACCATGTACCGCATGTACTGGACGTGCAGTGGGTCGTTCAGCCCCCAGTTATCCCTGAACGCCCGGATGGTCTCCTCGCTCGCCCCGCGGTAGACCATGATGTCGGTGAAGTCCCCCGGCAGGAGCCGGAAGAAGAAGAACAGGAAGGTGAGAACCAGCCAGAGCATGAACACCGTCTGGAGCACCCGCTTGGCGAGGAAGCGTCCGCGGCTCATCGCCGGTCACCCCCGTTGTCGCTCCTGCCGGCCGCCCGGCGTGTCCGGATTAGCCGCGCCCGGGCCGCCGGGCCGGCCGTCCTCGCGTCGATACCGTCCGTCCGGTGGGTCGTGATGTGGATCATCGGTCTAATCGTTCCCCGTGCTCGCGGC
>JBEPXB010000180.1:0-6071 GCA_041642135.1 Halobacteriales archaeon
CGCCCCACCCGACATCGTACGTCCGGACGACGTACGAGGTGGCGAACGTTATCCGACTACCCCTTCCCGACCATGTCCTCCTCGTCCTCCCACTCCTGCGCGCGGAGTTCGTACTTCTGGACCTTCCCGGTGGCGGTGGTGGGGAGTTCGGAGACGAACTCGACTCGCCGGACCACCTTGTAGGAGGCGAGTTTCTCGCGGGTGAACGCCGTGATCTCCTCCGCGGTCGTCCCCGGATCGTCGGGGTCGCCGCTCTCGGGGACGACGAACGCCTTCGGCGTCTCGCCCCACTCCTCGCTCGGCGAGGGGATGACCGCGACGTCCGCGACCGCCGGGTGCTCGAAGATGGCGTCCTCCAGTTCGATCGAGGAGATGTTCTCCCCGCCGGAGATGATGATGTCCTTCTTCCGGTCGCGGAGCGATATGAAGCCGTTCTCGTCGACGGTCGCGAGGTCGCCCATGTGGTAGTAGCCCTCGACGCGGTCGTTGAACGCCTCCTCGGTCTCCTCGGGCTTGTTCCAGTAGCGGTCCATCACCTGGTTGCCCCGGACGACGACCTCGCCGATCGTCGAGTCGTCGCGGGGAACGTCGTTCCCGTCCTCGTCGACGACCCGTATTTCGGTGCCGAGGAAGCCGATGCCCTGGCGCTTCTTCACGCGGAACCGCGACTCGTCGTCGATGAACCGGCCGAAGTCGGAGGTCGTCACCAGCGGACCGGTCTCGGTGGCGCCGTAGACGTGCATGATGTGCCATCCGAACTCGTCCTCGATCGTCCGGATGGTCGCCTCCGGCGGGGCGGCCCCGGCCGTCGCCACGCGCACGTCGTTCGCGCCCTGTGTCGGCACGTCGTGGGCGTCGTAGTAGTTCCCGAACTGGTTCAGCACCGTCGGCGCCGCACACAGGTACGAGACGTCCTCCTCGCGGAGCGCCTCGAACACCGTCTCGACGTCGACCCCGCGGGCGCAGACGTGCTTCGCACCCATCCCCGTCACCGCGAAGATGTGGCCCCAGCCGTTGACGTGGAACATCGGGAGCGTCCAGTAGTAGACGTCCGTGTCCTCGATGTCCTGGTGGAGGACGGTGAGGTAGGCGTGGAGCGTCTCACAGCGATGGGTCCGCATCACGCCCTTCGGGTCGCCGGTCGTCCCCGAGGTGTAGTTGATGGTGATGACCTCGTCCTCGGCCATCTCGGGCCGCTCGAACTCGCCGTCGTTGTCGATGACCGCCTCGAAGTCGAGCCAGTCGCCCTCGACGGCGTCGGCGTCGTTGGTGACGAACGTCTCCACGGGGACGTCGTCCCGGACGGCCTCGATCTTCTCCGCGTAGTCGTAGTCGGCGTAGATGGCGTCGACCTCCGCGTCGCTCAGTATGTACTCGAAGTCGTTCGGCGTCAGGCGGTAGTTGAGCGGCGTGTGCATCGCCCCGAGGTTCATGATCCCGTGGGCGGCCTCGAGGTGGTAGTGGGTGTTCGGGTCCAGCACGGCCACCCGGTCGCCCTTCTCGATACCCTCCGAGGCGAGGAACGCGGCGAACCGGTCGACCCGGTCGCCGAACTCGTCGTAGGTGTACCGTTCGCCCGTCGTCGCGACGATGGCCTCGTGCTCGCCGTAGTAGCGCCGGGCCCTGTCGAGGAAGTCCGTCACTAACAGTGGCCGCTGCATAACGGGATGACATACAGACACCCCTGACAAAAGCGTTCCCCGGGGTTTTTCTGCAGGGATCGCTACCAGCGGATATGCGTCCCCGGGTGGTGCTCGGCGTCGTCTGTCTGCTGGTCCTCGCCGGCTGTGGTGGCGCCTGGCCGGTCGACGGCCCCGTTTCGGGAGGCGTGGACGGGGGTGCGACGTCGACGGTCACGCCCGCCCCCATCCCGGAAGAGGAGCCCGAGGTCCCGCCGGGCGTCTCCCGTCGTGGAGTCGTCGACGCCGAGCGGCTCGCCGGGGCCCACGAGGCGGCCATCGCCAACGCCTCCTACACCGTCCGGTCGAACCGGACGGTCGCCTACGCGAACGGAAGCCTGCGGTCGTCGCTGGTCGTCGAGGTGGCGCTCGCGCGGAACCGGACGTTCCTCGCGACGGCCGCGACCGCCGGTCCCGCCGCTCCGGTCTTCCTCGGCGTCCCCCCGGCCCGGGCAACGTTCTGGTCGAACGGCTCGGTGTACGTCCGCCGCCTCACCGCCGACGGTGAGACCACCCACAACCAGTACGATCCCGGTCAGCAGTTCGCCGGCAACTGGCGGTACTGGACGCGGACGGTCCCGTTCGGCGGCCGGTCCGGCCGGCCCGGGAGCTTCTACGCCGGGACCTTCGGTGCGGTCCCGACGCGCGTCGCCGGACGCGAGACCGCCGGAAACGTATCGCTTGTCCGTCTGGCCGGCGGGGGTACTCGCGGGCCCGTGGAGGGGACACCCCTCGACGGCGGCGGGTCGCTCGACGCGGTCCGGAACGTCTCCCTGCGGGCGACGGTCGACACCCGTGGGGTCGTCCGGTCGCTCGCGCTGGAGTACGACGCCACCGTCGACGGTCGCCCCGTCCACGTCCACTGGACCGTCCGCTACCGGGCGATCGGGGAGACGACCGTCCGACGGCCGCCGTGGTTCGACCGCGCGGTCGACTGATACGGTGGTGCGTAGTCGTTTACGACCGGCCGCATAAATCCCCGTCCCCGAGGGTCGGACTCGCGCCGTGACAGCCGGTCAGTCGGTCGTCCCTGCCCCGTACGCCGCCGCGAAGGCCGCATCGAGCGCCTCCGGCGAACGGTACCCTTCGTGGGTGTCGACGAGTTCGCCCCCGGCGAACAGGAGGGTCGTCGGCGCCGCCGAGACGTCGAACGACTCCCGGAACGACCGCACGGACTCGCCGTCGACGCCCGCGACGGCCACACTCTCGGGGAGCGCGGCCAGCGTCTCCTGTAGTTGCAGCTTCATCGACTCGCAGGGGTCACAGTCCCGCTTCCAGACGAAGACGACCGCGTCGCCGCGTTCAGCGAGGAACCCGCGGTAGTCCCCGTCGGTCAGTTCGCGCATCCCGTCCGGCACGGGCGACGGCGGCGCGACCTCTGTGACCATCCCCGCGAGCAGCGAGAGCACCCCCGTCCCGAGGTCGGGCGGCTCGCGGTCCACCTCCTCGGCCACCTCCTTCAGGTGTGACCGGATCGCGAGGTAGACGGCCACCTCCTCGCGGGTGACGCCGTGTTCCTCGATGCGCTCCGCGGCCTCGGACTCGGGGAGATCGAACAGGTCCGCGACCGTCCGGTGGAACGTCGCCTCGTCGGCGTTCCCGTAGGTGTCGTGGTAGAGCCCCCGGTCGTACTCGAACCGCTCCGTCGTCGTGACGGTCCCGTCCTCGTGTTCGGCGAGGACGTCCCAGGCCACGAGGAACTCGAACCGGGCCTCGGGCGAGTCGAGAAGCGTTCCCGGATCCACGTCCCCGGGGTCGGTCCCGGTCCCGGGCTCGAGCTCGGGGTCGGCCTCGGATTCGGGGTCGCGTTCGGACACGGTCACACCCCCAGGTAACGCTGTCGCGTCTCGTCGTCGGCACGGAGTTCCTCGGCGGACCCCTCGAAGACGATCTGTCCCCGGTCGATGACGTAACACCGGTCGGCGATCGAGATGGCCGCGGCGGCGTTCTGCTCGACCAGCAGCACGGTGTTCCCCTCGTCGTTGATCCGCTCGATGGCCGCCTCGACGTCCTGGATGATCTGCGGGGCGAGCCCCTCGTAGGGCTCGTCGAGCATCAACAGGTCCGGGTTCTGCCGGAGCGCCCGCGCGATGGCGAGCATCTGCTGTTCCCCGCCCGAGAGCGTCCCGGCATTCTGCGTCCGGCGCTCGTCGAGCCGGGGGAACGCCGCGTACACCTCCTCGAGCGGGCTGGCTTCGCGCACCTCGCCGAGGCCACGGCCGAACAGGTTCGACCGGTTGCGCGACACCTCCGAGAGGTGGAGGTTCTCCTCGACGGTGAGGTTCGGGAACACCCGGCGCTCCTCCGGGACCATCGCGATCCCCCACATCGCGATGTCCTCGGTGGCCGCGTCGGTGATCGTCCGTCCGCGAAACCGGACCGTGCCGTCGCGCACGTCCGGGGGGCGTGCGCCCGCGATCGTCCGGAGCGTCGTGCTCTTGCCCGCGCCGTTCCGGCCGAGCAGCGCGCAGATCTCCCCCTCCTCGACCCGCATCGAGAGGTCCCTGAGGATGTGGCTCTGGCCGTAGTAGGCGCCGACCCCCTCGACCGACAGCAGCGCCGCCCCATCCTCGGCCGCCGCCCCGGCCCGGTCCGAGTCGTCGTCGACGTCGGCATCGGCGTCGGTACTCATATCTCGACACCCCCGAGGTAGGCCTCCTGGACCTGCGGGTCGTCCTGTACCTCCTCCGGGGTCCCGTCGGCGATGATGGCTCCCCGGTTGAGGACGGTGATGCGGTCGGCGACGCGGAAGATGATCTCCATGTCGTGTTCGACGAGGACGATGGTCAGCCCGAGCTCCTCCTGAAGCCGCTCGACGAGATCGACGGTGTTCTCGGTCTCCTCGGGGGACATCCCGGCGGTCGGCTCGTCCATGAACAGCAGTTCGGGCTCGGCCGCCAGGGCGATGGCGATCTCCAGCCGCCGCTTATCGCCGTACGGCAGGCTCCCCGCCTCCGTGTCGGCGTCCTCGAGCAGTTCGACCGCTTCGAGCATCTCGCGGGCGATGGCGTCGACGGACCCGAACGAGTCCCGGTGTCTGAGAAAGTTCAGGCTGAACGACCCGTGTTCGGCGCCGAGCGCGGCCATCTGTGCGTTCTCGCGGACGGTCATACCGGGGAATATCGACGCCGTCTGGAACGACTTCGAGATCCCCCGCTGGACGATCTCGTGGGGGTCGAGGTCCGTCACGTCGGCTCCGTCGAACGCCACCCGACCCTCGGAGGGTTCGAGCAGGCCAGTCACGAGGTTGATGAGCGTCGACTTCCCGGCGCCGTTCGGGCCGATGACCGCCCGGGTCTCCCCTCGCTCGATCGAGAGGTCCACGTGGTCGACGGCCGTCAGCCCGGAGAACCGCTTCGTGAGCCCCTCGGTCTCGAGGAGAGCCATCAGCTCCCACCTCCGAACCGGGCCATCAGGGACCGCCGGTACCCCGCCGCAGTCTCGCGGACCAGGGCGACGAACTCGCCGGGGTTGCGGGCCGCCCAGACGGCGAACCGAGCGGCGTCGACGGTCCACTGGACGGCGTCGACGAGCGCGCCGTAGATACCCCTCGGGAACACCCAGACGATGATCACGAACGCGGCACCGAGGATGAGCCGCCAGAGCGACCCGATCGGGCCCACCACGGGTAGAGTCACCCCGGATATCACGTTGCTTATGTACTCGAACAGGAACGCACCGAACACGGGACCGACGAGCGACCCCGTGCCGCCGAGGACGGTCATGATGACGAAGTCGCCGGACTGGATCCAGTAGAACCCCGTCGCGGGGTGGACGAACGCCTCGTGCATCACGAACAGCGCGCCGCCGAGGCCGGCGAACGCCCCGGAGATGACGAACGCCATGAGCTTGTACCGGAAGACGTTCAGACCGACGAACTCGACCCGCTGTTCGTTCTCGCCGAGCGCCTTGAAGATGAGCCCGTAGGGGGAGTTCACGATGCGGTTGGCGACGGCGAGCGCGAGGAGGAACAGGACCCCGACGAACGCGTACTCGACGGTGCCGACCAGCGGGAGCGGCGAGCCGAACTCGACCATCCCGAGCAGCGCGTCGACGTTCACGTCGGAGTAGCCGTTGTCCCCTCCGGTGAGCCACCCGCCCGGACCGATGGCGAAGAAGTACAGCATCTGTCCGAACGTCAGTGTGAGCACGGCGAAGTAGACGCCCGAGCGCCGTATGGAGAGGAAACCGATCGGCCACGCGAGCAGCGTCGCGAGGGCCGTCCCGAACAGGGCCATCAGGATCGGGGACCCGATGCCGGGCATACCGACCGTCGCCTCGATACCGGGGACGGTTACCTGTGCCGTCGAGGAGAGCAGCCCCGCCGAGTAGGCGGCCGTCCCGAAGAACGCGGCGTGGCCGAACGAGAGCAGCCCCGTGTAGCCCAGCAGG
>JBEPXB010000181.1:0-6059 GCA_041642135.1 Halobacteriales archaeon
CTTGCCGTCGCGCGCGCCATTTATTACGCAGACCGGGAGTGCGACCTCGGAGCCGTCGCGGGCCTCGCCCACGGGCAGGCGACCCACTGACACCTCGCCGGGGGCCGCGCTCGCCGTGCCGAGGGTGATCATTACTACTCAAGCGTGGGGGGACGTTCTTAGACCGTTCGGTATCGGCACACGCGGCCGTCCACCGGCTCGTCCACGGCCCGCCCACGGAGCCCCGGACGGATCCGGTAGACAGGGCGGAGTCGGCGGCCGAATGGAGGACGGGGAGTATATCCGTCCGGCACCCCTCCCTCCGGGTGTGAGCGACGCGACACCCGGGCCCGGCGAGCGGGACCCCGAGGCGACCGACGACCGGCCGGAGCGGCCGGGCACCGCCGCGCTCCTGGCGGCGCTCGGGGTGGCGCGGAACGCGAAGGTCGGGTTCGCGACCGGGGCCGTCCTCGCGGTCCTTCTCCTCGCGCTGGTGGTCCGGGGGGCCGAGGCCGCACAGTATCCCCTCTTCCTCTACGCGGCGCTGGCGTTCGTCCTCGCGGTGGGCGTCGGCCTCCTGCTGACCGCGCTCCTCACCGTCGGAGTGGCTATCAAACGGGTCCGCGAGCTAGGAGACGAAGCAGAAAGGCCGAACTGATAGGGATTATCGTAGTTATTCATAGCTTCCCTGTCCGGGATCACGCGACTGGAGCACGGTGGCGGATCGAACCCTCCGGTTGGCTACGATAATCCCTATGAACCGGGAACGGACCGGTGCTGGAGGCTCCGAACGGTCGAGCGGTCCGAAGGAGAACGGGATGGGGGTCCCGGGCGAGGAGCGAGAAGGGAGAGACGAACCGGAAGCGGAGCGGCGGGTGAACGAAGCGGGAGCGGGACGACGGACTACGCCTCGACGCCGGCGAGGGCCGCCAGTCGCTCGGCGCCGCTCCGGGTCCCCTTCGCGACGAAGACGTCTCCGGCGTGGAGTTCGGTGTCCGGCCCCGGCGAGACGACCCAGTCGCCGACGCGGGTGTTCCCGGCCCGTCGGACCCGCCGGACCGCGATGACGCGCATCCCGGTCTCGGTCTTGACCATCGCCTCGCCGAGGGTGGCGCCGGCGAGACGCGATCCGGGGGCCACCTCGTAGCGGACGATCACCTCGTCGGACTCGCGAACGGCCTCGGCGATGACGGGGTGGGTGCCGAGCCCCCGGAGGACGCCCTCGCTCATCTCGAGGGCGGCGTCGCTGATGACCTCGGTGGCGCCGGCGAGATGCATCAGCCCCCGGAGCTGGACGGGGTCGTCCATCCCGGCGGCGGCCCGGAGGATCCACGCCTCGAAGCGGTCCTCGAGGGCGTCGACCTCCGCCTCGAGTTCGAGGACCTCCTCGGCGATCCCATCCGAATCGAAGAGGACCGCGCCGTAGGCCAGGTCGACCGCGAGCTCGGACATGTTCTTCATCAGGACGACGCTGTCGACGGCGCGCTCTAAGTCCTCGACTGTCGGCTCGGGGGCCTCCGGCGGATCGTAGGCGTCACCGGTGAGCGACTCGTACACCTCCGCGATGCCCTCCTCGGGCCCGCGGAGGAGCGCGACGTCCCCGTCCCGGAGGACGGTCTCGTGGTCCGGGTTCGTGAGCCAGTCGCCGCCCCGCCGGACGGCGATGACCCGGACTCCCGTGGTGGTCTCGAGGTTCGCGTCGCCGAGCGAGCGGCCGACGAGCGGCGAGTCGGCCCCGACGTCCGCGCGGACGAGCGTCTCGACGGCCTCCGGGAGGGCGTCCCGCATCGCCTCCGGGAGACCCACGTCCTCGAGGACGACCTTGGCGATGTCCCCGGCGGCGTCGCTGATCTTCTCGGCGGCGCCCACCACTCCGAGGACGGGCGCGAGCGCCTCGGCGTCCTCCGGGTTGCGCGCGGCCAGCAACAGGCTCATCCGGGCCTGCATCTGGAGGACGTCCATCCGCTCCTCGAGTTCGAGCACCTCCGCCGCGACCTCGTCGCTCCCGAGCAGCACCGCCGAGTACGAGAGGTCGATGAGGAGTTCGGCCGTGTCCTTCATCTCCGCCAGCACCTCCTTGACGGAGACCGGCTCGTACTCGACGTCGTCGACGGTCATACCCCACAACGCCCGCGGGCGGACAAAAGCGTTCCCCGGGGACCGGCGGGGCCGCGCGGAGCCGTCCGACCCGCCGGAGGGCCGCCCGTTCACGTTACGGCGGTCGTGTGCCCGTCGTCGCGTAACGGTAACCCTTTTCTCGCGTGCATAGGAACCCCCCCTATGGCAGACCCGGAACTGAAGAAGGGACTCGAGGGCGTGCTCGTCGCCGAGTCGTCGCTCTCGTTCATCGACGGTGACGCGGGGAAACTCGTCTACCGGGGGTACGACATCGGAGACCTCGCCCGGGGGGCCAGCTACGAGGAGGTCGTCTACCTGCTGTGGCACGGCGAACTCCCGACCGCCGGGGAACTCGACTCGTTCACCGACGCGATGACCGACGAGATGCCGGTCGACGAGGACGTCCTCGCGGTCGCCGGGCGCCTCGCCGACGCCGGGGAGGCCCCGATGGCCGCCCTCCGGACCCTCGTCTCCTACCTCTCTGCCGAGGACCCCGAAGCCGACTCCGAGCCTTCCGACCTCGAGGCCGCCGCCCGGAAGGGCCGGCGCATCACCGCGAAGGTCCCGACAGTCCTCGCGGCGTTCGACCGCCTCCGCCGCGGCGAGGAGCCGGTCGACCCCCACGAGGACCTGGGTCTCGCCGCGAACTTCCTCTACATGCTGACCGGCGAGGAGCCAGACGACGTGGCGGCCGAGACGTTCGACATGGCGCTGACCCTCCACGCCGACCACGGACTGAACGCCTCGACGTTCACCGCGATGGTCGTCGCCTCGACGCTCGCGGACCTGTACTCCTCGGTCGTCGCCGGCGTCGGCGCCCTGTCCGGCCCGCTCCACGGCGGCGCCAACCAGGACGTGATGGAGCTGTTCTTCGAGATCGACGAGGCCGACGCCGACCCCGTCGAGTACGTCACTCGACTCCAGGAGGAGCGCGAGGAGTGGCGCGTCCCCGGGATGGGCCACCGCGTCTACAACGTGAAGGACCCGCGGGCGAAGATCCTCGGCGCGAAGTCCGAGGAACTCGCCGAGGTGACCGGCGAGCACAAGTGGTTCGAGATGGCCGCCGCTATCGAGCGCTACTTCGACGAGGAGAAGGGGCTCACGGAGCGCGGTATCGCCCCCAACGTCGACTTCTACTCCGGAACCGTCTACTACCAGCTCGGTATCCCCATCGACATGTACACTCCCATCTTCGCGATGAGCCGAACTGGAGGGTGGATCGGCCACGTCCTCGAGTACCAGGAGGACAACCGCCTCATCCGGCCGCGGGCCCGCTACGTCGGCGAGAAGGACCGCGAGTTCGTCCCCGTCGACGAGCGGTAGAACCGACCACCGGTTACTCGTTTCGGGTCCGGAAGCGTGGACGTCTTCGTCTACGGGACGCTGACCGACCGCGACCGCACAGCCGCGGTGCTCGGTCCCGACGGGTTCTCGGATCTCGGCCCGGCCCGGCTCCGTGGCCTCCGCCGCGTCGAGGGCCGGTATCCGACGCTCGCTCCCGGCGGAAGCGTCGACGGCCGGCTCCTCCACACGGAGCGCCTCGAGACGCTCGATCGGTACGAGGGCGTCGCGGCGGGCCTCTACACCCGGGTGTCGGTTCCCGTCGCCGGAGACGAGGGTCGGGCGTCGGTGTACGTCGGCGACCCGGATCGGCTCGCCCCCGCCGAAGGGTTCGAGTGGCCCGGCGAGGGCTCGTTCGAGGAACGGGTCGAGCGCGACGTCCGGGAGAACCGGGTCGTGGTCGAACGGCTCGACTGACTGATAGGGGTTATCGGAGCCGGCCGGCGGATCCGACCCACGGACACGTGTCGGGCGGCGTGGTCCCGAGACGGGAGTGTGTGAATAACTACCACAACTCCCGTGATCCTGCCCGGGTGAACGATCGCCGACCACGAGACCGAATGGGGGGACGGCCTGGTTCACCCCACACGCATGTTTAAGTGGCTCTTCGTGCCACTAGCTATCGAGGTAATGCCAGACCCCACCGAGACCGTACATATCGAGAACGTCGTCGCATCTACCGGGATCGGGACCGAGCTTGACCTCGAACAGCTCGCAATGGACCTCCAGGGGGCCGATTACAACCCGGAGAACTTCCCTGGCATCGTCTACCGTCTCCAGGACCCCAAAGCAGCGACGCTCATCTTCCGCTCCGGCAAGATCGTGTGTACGGGCGCGAAATCGATCGACGACGTCCACACCGCCTGCCAGCGTGTCTTCGACGACCTCCGTGCCCTCGGCATCGACGTCGACGCCGACCCCGAGGTCATCGTCCAGAACATCGTTGCGTCCGCCGATCTCGGCGACAGCCTCAATCTCAACGCCATCGCCATCGGCCTCGGGCTCGAAAACATCGAGTACGAACCCGAACAGTTCCCCGGCCTCGTCTACCGCATCGACGACCCCAAGGTGGTCGCGCTACTCTTCGGCAGTGGCAAGCTCGTGATCACGGGCGGGAAGACACCGGACGACGCGAAACATGCGGTGACGGTGATCGTCGAGCGGCTCACCGAACTCGGCATGGCCCCCACACCGGCGTAACCGTAGGGCCGACCGTCCGACTCGGCGTCCGCTCGGGGCAGCCGGCCTCCGGCCGAGGCGTCGAACGCCCTCTCGATCCGGGCCCCGTGTCGAACGGTTCGAGTGTCGTGACTGTCCCGACTCTTCATACGGTCGTGCGTAATCTTCTACCGGCGCTAACCGACCCCGTCCGGGTGATCGCCGGTACATCGGTACGCACGACCGTATCAGTCGTCGGTGGCCTCGATCCGCGCCTGCCGCCTCGCGGCCCGCTCGATGAACTCCTCGGGGAGTTCGTCGATCTCTCCGGCCTGGACGCCCCAGAGGTGGGCGTAGAGGCCGTCCTCGGAGAGCAGTTCCCCGTGGGTCCCGCGCTCGACGATGCGTCCGCCCTCGAGGACGACGATGGTGTCGGCGTCCTTGATAGTCGAGAGCCGGTGGGCGATGGCGAACGTCGTCCGGTCCTCGGTGAGCTGGTCGAGCGATCGCTGGATGAGCATCTCCGTCTCGGTGTCTACGTCGCTCGTCGCCTCGTCGAGTACCAGTATCTCGGGGTCCTTGAGGATGGCCCGGGCGATGGAGATCCGCTGGCGCTGGCCCCCGGAGAGTTTCACGCCGCGCTCGCCGACCTCCGTGTCGTACCCCTCCGGGAGATTCGTAATGAACTCGTGGGCCTCGGCCATCTTCGCGGCCTCGCGTACCTCCTCGCGGGTGGCGTCGAACGTCCCGTAGGTGATGTTCTCCGCGACGGTGCCGTAGAACAGGAACGTGTCCTGAGAGACGTAGCCCACCCGGTCGCGGAGGCTCGGGATGGTCACGTCACGGAGGTCCTGGTCGTCGATGGTAATTTTCCCCTCGTCGACGTCGTACATCCGGAGGAGGAGTTTCAGCACCGTCGTCTTCCCGGCGCCGGTCGGCCCGACGAGCGCCAGGGTCTCGCCGCCCTCCACCTCGAAGGAGACGTCCTCGATTATCCGCTCCTCGTCGTCGTAGCCGAACGAGACGTCGTCGTAGACGACGCGGCCCTCCGTCACCTCGAGCTCGTCGGCGTCGGGGTCCTCGGCGATGCGCGAGGGCTCGTCCATCAGCCCGAAGATGCGCGCCGAGGAGGCGTACGCCCGCTGGTACATGTTTATGATCTGCCCGAACTGGGCCATCGGCCAGATGAACCGCTGGGTGAAGAGGATGAAGCCGACGAACTGGCCGGGGGTGAGCGACCCGGTGAAGAAGAACGGTGCGCTCCCGGTCGCCTGGTACGTGAGCACCCAGACGCCGCCGAGCACGAACGTGACGACGAACCCGATCCCCGCGAGGACACGTAGCGCCGGGAAGAACTTGATCCGGGTGCCGATGGCGTCCCAGTTGGCGTCGAAGTAGTCCCCGGAGACGCCCTCGACGCGGTCGGACTCGAAGTCCTCCGTGTTCGAGGTCTTGATCACCTG
>JBEPXB010000182.1:0-6054 GCA_041642135.1 Halobacteriales archaeon
GGGACCCCGATCCCCGCCGGGAGACGCGGCTGCTCACCTCGCTCGGGATGGTCGAACTCCACGCCGACGCGTACGACGCCGCCGAGGGGTACCTCCGCGAGGCCGACCGGGTCGGCGAGGGGCTCGGACCGTGTCCCGAGCGCTCGGCGACCGCGTACTACCTCGGGCGGCTCCACCGCAAGCGCGGCGAGTACGACGCCGCGGAGGAGCGGCTCGCGGAGGCCCTGGAGATCGACCGGCAGTGCGAGTCGCTCCCCCCATCGGACGCGGCGGCGACGCTGAACGCCCTCGGGACGGTCGCCGTCGACCGAGGCGCCCACGACCGCGGCGAGTCCTACTACCGGCAGGCGCTCGAACTCCAGCGCGAGGCGGACAATCGCCGCGGCGTGGCGACGACGCTGGTCAACCTCGGCGACCTCGCGGTCGAGACGGACGACGTCGACACCGCGGCGTCCTGCTTCGAGGAGGCGCTCGACGTCGCGGCCGACGTCGAGGCGGCCGTCGTCCACGGGGCGGCGCTGAGCGGGCTCGGTCGCGTCGCCACCGCCCGCGGCGACCTCGAGGCGGCCGAGCGGTACCACCGCGAACGGACGACGGTCGATGGCTCGCCGCGGTCGCTCGCGGTCGCCGAACGCTACCTCGGGGACGTCGCCGCCGAGCGGGGCGACCTCGGGACCGCGCGGGCACACTACGAGACGGCGGCGGAGGCGTTCGTCGAACTCGGCGCGGTCGACCGGGCGGCCGAGACGGCGCTTTCCCTCGTCGAGGCCTGCGCCGAGGCGGGCGCGCGGGCCGACGCCCGGGCGTGGGTGGACCGGCTCCGGGAACTGACCGACGACGCGGCCCTCGGCGAGTACCGGGAGGCCGTGGCGGCGTGGAACGACCGGCTCGCCTCGGACTGAGACACCCCCCTTCGGCGACTGACCCCCCTCCTCGATCCCTGATGTAATACCTCTCGCCCCCCTGAAACCCACCGCGACGGCGAACCGAGCCGTCGTGGACGTCGCTGGCAGGACGGCGCCCTCGGGGGAGGGGTGCCGTCGCCCGGACGAGCATCGGGATCGGGGGACTGGCCGGCTCTCCGGGCCCACCCGAGTGCGGGTCGCCACCGGGAGCGGGGGGACCTGCGGAGCGATACTTTTCCGGATACTCGATACGTCGGCGAGCGACGCTCCCCACCCCGACCCGGGAGCCACTCCTCGTGTGAACCACCGGCCACGGGTCGACGGAGGGATGCGGCGGGGTGGTGGTAGGTCGGGAGCGGTCGGGCACCGCGACCGCGGGGGCGTTCAGACACCCTCGACGCGGTCGGCTGTGTCGTGTCCGCCGTCCGAACACGACCGAACCGACCCGAAACGACCCGAAACGACCGGGTCTCAGGACCGACGGTCCGCGAGCGCCGTCCCCGCCACCAGCCCGGTCACGAGCACGAACGCCACCAACGAGAGGTTCGGGACGCTCAGTCCGAGGACCGGCGCCCGCCACAGCACCGCCGCACAGTCCCCCGCGAAGCCACACGAAACCGTCGTGATCTGGAGATAGGAGTGGTACGCGGCGACCCCCGTACCGAGCGTCGACAGCGGGAGGACGGTCCGCCAGACCTCCGCCCGGCGCTCCGCGCCCGCCACCCCGAGGACGACCACGAGCGGGTACATCAGGATCCGCTGGTACCAGCAGAGCTCGCAGGGGACGAGCCCGAGGCCGAGCGAGAGGTAGAGGCTGCCGGCGGTCGCGACGGCGGCGACGAGCGTCGCCAGCGAGAGGGGGAGGCGCGGATCGGCGAACGCGCCCCCGGGGAGCCGCGACCACGCCGACCGTCTCGACCCCGGCACGGTCCTACGAGGTGAGCGCGTCGAGCGCCTCGCGCGTTTCCCCGGGCTCGAACGGCGAGTACGTGCGCCCGTCGATCACCAGCGTCGGCGTGCCGGAGACCCCCGCCGACCCGGCGGCCTCGGTCGTCGCCTCCACTAGCCCCTCGAACCGGTCGCCCTCGACGGCCGCCCGGACCTCATCGACCGAGTTCACGCCGGCGTCGCGGGCGAACGAGACGAGCCGGTCGGTCGTCGCCCACGTCTCCCCTTCGGGCGGCTGGTTCGCCATCACGTGCTCGTGGTAGTTCCAGTAGGTTTCGGGATCGACGGTCCAGACGGCCAGTCCGGCCCGGGTCGCCCGCGGGGCGTCCGGCCCCAGAAACGGCTCGCCGTTCGACCCGTACGCGAGACCGCGGTAGCGCAGCGAGCAGTCCCCGGGCTCGACGTAGTCGGCCACGATGGTCCCGAGCGGGAGGACGGGCTGGTCGGACTCGCCGGTGGAGAAGTCGGCACAGAACGGGCACTTCCAGTTGCCGTAGTAGGTGACGACCGGCGATTCGCCCGACCCGGCCGTGGCGTAGTCGTGCGAGACGGGCTCGTCGGGGATGGGTGCCCCCGAGACTGCCCCCGGTGGGGGCGTCCCGACGGGAGTGCCGCCCGACCCGCCCGTCGAGAGGCAGCCGGCCAGCCCCGAGACACCGGCGAAACCGACCGCCGCGAGGAACCGTCGTCGCGTGTTCACGGCAGGACGTAGCCGAACGCCGCGGTTGAAGCTTCTGGTCCGACGTGCTCGTCCACGGGAGCGAGTCCGCGAGCGGGCTGCCCGTCGTGTGCGACGGACGTCGTTCGGGCCTGTCGGACCGCGAAACCCTCGAACGACCACGGGCGTCCGACTTCACGCCGAAGAAGGGGCACATATCTCGCGGCTCGATCAGTGTTCCGGATCCGGCGATGCGTGTACCCGCGCCGTTACCACGGCCGAGCGTTCACCGGCGATCACTGACGGAGAGCTTTCACCGCAGGAGCCACAGCCGACTACGAAACACGTCGATTTTCCTCATCCGAAGGGCTATCCGCCGAGCAGTAGGAGCACGCGGCATGAGGATCGAGCGTGCCGTCAGGTTCGGTCTCGCTGCAACGATCGGCGTCGCCGCCATCTCGCTGACGACTGGCTGGCTGATCTGGACGGAATACACCACGACGATCTCCGGTACGGAACCGGCGTGGATCCTCATGCTGGGGATCGGGGTCGCGGGGTTGGCCGCGAGCCTGATGTTCCTGTTCGCGGTCATCGGGGAGTACGTCGACCGGGAACTGGAAGCGCGAGGGCTCGCCAGTCCCGAGGAGTAGGGAGCGGACGACGGACCGGGCTCTAGTGGGTGGCCCGAGGCCGCGAAAGAGCCGAGCACGTCGCGCTACGCCGGCTCGATTCGAGAACCGTCCTCCCGCTGCCGAACTGTCCTCCGAACGCAGCACCCGGCTCTTCCCGGTTTCTAATGATCTCGTCCGGGGCGGTCAGATGAGCCGCCCTCGACGGGTGACGACTCTGAAGGGACCCGATAGGAACGGGACCGGCTACACGAACAGACGAACCTACCACCGGAACCACAGGGCGATGCCGTTCCAGGGCATTCACCCGCGACGAGCGACTGAGCGAGCCGAAGGCTCGCGCTGGAGCGAGGAGCACTTTTTCCCCGCGTTTTTGCCCGACCGAGGCGAGCGAAGCGCGCCGAGGGAGGTGCAAAAAGTGGTTTACTTGAACCGGAACGTCTCGAGGTTCTTCGGCGCGAACGTCCGCATGTTGAACTCGTGGTAGAGCGCGCTGGAGAGGTCCTGCGTGCTCTTCTCGTCGCCGTGGACGCAGAGCACCTTCTCGGGGCGCGGGTTCATCGTTCGGACGAAGTTCTCGAGGCCCTGGCGGTCGGCGTGGCCGGAGAAGCCGTCGACGGTCTCGACGTCCATCTTCAGCGTCAGCGTGTTCGAGCGGCCGCTCCCGTTCCGGTCGTTGACGGGTATCTCGTCCCACCCGTTCTGGATGCGCCGGCCGAGCGTGCCCTGTGCCTGGTAGCCGACGAACACCATCGTCGAGTCGGGGTCGCTCCCGAGATGGCGGAGCCAGGACATGATCGGCCCGCCGGTGACCATCCCGGAGGTCGAGAGGATTATCGACGGCCCCTCGTCGGTGATCTCCTGGCGCTCGTCCTCGCCGCCGTCGATGTGGTTGAACTGCTCGGCGAGGAACGGGTTCGCGTCCTCGTGGAAGATCCGGTCCCTGAGGTCGTCGCGGAGGTACTCCGGGTAGGTGGTGTGGATGGCCGTGGCCTCCCAGATCATCCCGTCGAGGTGGACGGGCATCTCCGGGATCTCGCCCTTCCGCATCGCCTCCTCCAGGACGAGCATGATCTCCTGTGAGCGGCCCACCGCGAACGCCGGGATGAGCACCTTCCCGCCCTTCTCGTGGGTGCGGTTGATGACCTCCCGGAGGTGTCGCTCGGAGTCCTCCTGGTCGGTCTGGTAGTCGTTGCGCCCGCCGTAGGTCGACTCCATGACGAGCGTCTCGACGCGGGGGAACTCGTTGACGGCGCCGTTGAACAGCCGCGTGTCGTCGTAGTGGATGTCCCCGGAGAACGCGACGTTGTAGAGGCCGTCGCCGATGTGGAAGTGCGCGATGGACGACCCGAGGATGTGCCCCGCGTTGTGGAGCGTGAGCTTCACGTCGGGTGCGATGTCGGTGACGTCGCCGTACTCCAGCGTGATGGTGTGCTTGATCGCCTCGCGGACCATGCTCGACTCGTACGGTGGGGTCCGGCCCTCCTTGGCCGCGACGTCGAGGTAGTCGAGCGTCAGGAGGCCCATCAGGTCCCGCGTGGGCTCGGTCGTGTAGATCGGCCCGTCGTAGCCGTACTTGAACAGCAGCGGGATGAGCGCGGAGTGGTCGAGGTGGGCGTGGGTCAGCACGACCGCGTCGATGTTGTTCGCGCCCGCGCCGAGCGCCTCGGGCACCTGGAGGTACGGCACCTCCCCCTCGGCGCCGGGCTTGTCGCCGCAGTCGATGAGGATCCGCGTCTCGGCGGTCGACAGGATGAACGCGGCCCGGCCGACCTCCCGGCAGCAGCCGAGCGTGGTTATACGGACCCACTGCTCGTCGGCCATCTCGCGGCGGTGTATCTGCCGGCCCACCCGCTCGAGTATCTCGCGGCGCTCCTCGCGCTCCTGTTTGAGGAAGTTCCGGACGTTCGAGACCGTCGAGGACTCGATCGGCGGCGTCCTGACCACCTCGGGCGTCCAGCCGACGCGCTGGGTGATCTCCCGGAGCGTCGACCCGTGGCGCCCGATGACCATGCCCGGCTTGCCCGCCTCGATTATCACCTCGCCGGTGTCGGCGTGGAAGTCCAGGTCCGTGACCCCCGCTTCCTCCGGGATGACCTCCATGATCTCCTCGCGGGCGGTCTCGGGGTGCGAGAGGGTGTCCGGGTCCGGCCGGACGGTGATGCGTTTTCGGAGCTTCGAGGCGAGTCGCCTGACGAGGTCGCCGTTCTGCGCGAACTTCTTCGGGTCCCGCGTGTAAACGACCAGCTCCGGTCCCTCGTAGGTCACGTCGGAGATGGAGATGTCGTCCGGGATCTCGCCGGTGATCTGCGCCTTCAGGTCCTCGAGTTGCCGCTCTACTGTGCTCATGCGTGTCGGTGCGCCGCGCCGCTGGCCGGCCGACCCGTGTCGACCCGCCCGACGGTCGCGTGGCGCGATGGAAGGAATCTCTTCATGTTCGGGTTCTTACTCGACAGAGAGTTCGCCCCGTGGGGCGACTGCGGGAGAGGTTTCCGGAAAACCCGCGTGTACCCCGACGTAGGCCACTGTGTGTATAAAACCCTTCGGGACGACACTCGCCCATGAACGGGAACCGCCTCGCGCTCACGCCGGCTGCGGTCGAACGCGAGCGCGACTGGGTGCGCGACCGCACGGCCGTCGTCGAACTGATCAACGAGACGCGGGCGGCGCTCGGCGGGGTCTTCGGGACGGACGTCGATCCCGTGACGGAGGCCGACTATCGGGCGGAAGTCGAGCGCGTCTTCGCCGACGGCGACGTCGCGGTCAACGCCGCCGCGCTCGTCGTCCTCCTCCGGGAACTCGACGTCGAGGGGGACTACCCCGGGTTCGTCGTCGACGAGATCCTGGGTCGGGAACTCGCGGCGACGATCGCGAGCACGAAGGGCCGTGCGTACTCGCTGCTCGCCGAGGCGAC
>JBEPXB010000183.1:0-6018 GCA_041642135.1 Halobacteriales archaeon
TCATCCAGTCGAGACAGACCAGGCGGGCAGCCGCCACCGACAGGTGGTATCTCTGGACCGTTGCGGTCGTGGGGACCGTCCTCTCTTGGTACTTCTACACGCACCCCGATATCTGGACCATGCAGGCCGAGAGGTTCTACGTCCTGATCTTCGGAGGCGCGGCCTTCCTCGCGGTCGTCGCCGCCGCGTACAGGATCTACAGCCGCCCCACCTATTCGACGCCACGTTGAGAACGGGTGGAGACCGCGAGGCAAAAGCGGCGTGACCCCCTGGGGGTTCCGTTGACGCTGTCGACGCTTCAAACTGGTGCCGCCGTATCTCGACTCCCTCGCCGGACGTGGGCCGTCTCACGCCGTGTCGCGGCCGATGTCCCGGACGCTCGCGGCGACGACGACCGCGGCGTCCCGGAGCTGGTCGAGCGCGAGGTTCTCGTCGGGTCCGTGGACGTTCGAGTCGCGGCCGCCGGGGCCGAACTTGACGGCCTTCGCCCCGCCGGCGTGGAAGTGGCCGGCGTCGGACCCCCCGCGGGTCCCGCGAACGGGCACGTCGCCGAGGACCGCCTCGGCGTTGCGAGCGACCGCCCGGACGTGGGGGTCGTCCGGGTCCGAGCGGAAGGGCCTGGTCCGGCTCAGCACCTCGATCGAGGCGGTCGTCCCGGCCGGGAGGTCGACGCCCGCGACGACCTCCCGTAACTCCCGCTCTGCGGCTTCCAGGTCGTGATCCGGAGGGACCCGGCGGTCGACGGTGAACGAGCAGGCGGGCGGGACGACGTTGGTCTTGACCCCGCCCTCGACGGTCGCGGGCGTACAGGTGGCGCCCCCGACGCCCGGCACTTCGCTCTCTCTTTCGGCGAGTTCCGCCCCGTGAGCGTCCAGTGCGGTGATGAGCCGCGCGGCGGCGACCACCGCGTTCGCACCCGTCTCCGGTTCGAGTCCGGCGTGGGCCGACGCGCCGTCGACGTCGACGCGGACGGTGAGCACGCCCGAGGAAGCGTACTCGACCGCGTAGGTGCTCCCCTCGACGATGGCGTAGTCGGCACGGAGCGCGCCGCTTTCGACCACGTGACCGGCGCCCGCCTCCCCGCCGGTCTCCTCGTCGGCCGTCAGCGCGAGTACGACCGTGGCGTCCTCGGGGAGGAGGTCGGTCGCCTCCAGCGCGCGGGCGGCCAGCGTGTAGGCCGCGATGCGGCCCTTCGAGTCGCGCGCGCCCCGACCGTAGAGCCGGCCGTCGGCTATCTCCGCACCGAACGGGTCGTACGTCCACTTCGATTCCTCGACCGGGACGGTGTCGATGTGGGCGTTGAGCGCGATCGTCGGGCCGGCCCCGCGGGTCATGTACGCGAGGACGTTCGGCCGTGGGTGAGGCAGGTCGAGTTCGTCGAGGAGGTCCTCGGGTGCCCACTCGACGTCGACCTCCCAACCGTACTCCTCGTACTGTGTCCGGAGCAGGTCGAGGATCGCCGCGTAGTCGCCGGGCGGGTTCACGCTCGGGGTCCGGACCAGCTCCCGGAGGAACGAGACGGCGTCGTCCTCGAGGTCCTCGACCGCGCGCGTCAGGGCCGCGAGTTCCGCGTCGGAGGCCATGGCACGGGGTACTCCTCGGTCGCCGTAAATCCCTGTCGTCGGCGACCGCTCGTCCCCGACGGGAAACGCTCCCGACGGGGGATCGATCGTCGAGGGACGGTTCCACTAGCGTGTCCTCCCGCGGGGTCGTCGCGTTCGCTCCGCTCGACGTCTACCGTGTTCTCCGGCGTGGTACTCGGCCGTCGGACCCGGCGACGCGGCGAGCGCGCTCAGGGGCCGATCGCGGCGGGCGACTCCTCGATGTACGTCGAGCCGAACGACCGGGAGCGGTCGTCGAAGCGCTCCAGGGCGAACTCCGACATCGAGAACGGGGCCTCTTCGCCCGTCACGACGGCGCGCACGGCCGCGCCGGTCGCGGGCGAGCCCATGATGCCGAACCCGTGCATCCCGGTCGAAACGGTGAGTCCCTCGGGACACTCCGCCGGGGCGTCGTGGATCGGAAGCTCGTCCGGAGTGGCGGTGTCGCCGATCGGACAGGTGTCGCCGCCCACGATCCGTGCGTTCCCGAGGTCACCGACCAGCGTCGGGATCGTCTCGGCCACGAGGTCACGGAAGCTCTCGGTGACGGTGCCCCGGACGTCGCCCGGGTCGGTCACGAAGTAGGTGCCGCCGCCGACGTGGAGGTCGCCGTTGTGCTCCGGACGCCAGTAGAGCCCGGTTCGGTCGTCCCAGGCGACCGGGAAGGACTCCGGGAAGTCGGGCTCGACCTCCAGGTTGAGCGTCTGGTAGCGGAACGGCCGGATCGGGAGGTCGACGAACTCGGAGACGAGGTCACGGGTCCGCCAGCCCGCGGCGACGACGACGTCGTCGGCCTCGAACGTTCCGTCCTCGGTCTCCACGCCCGTTACCGTACCACGCTCCGTGGCGATGCCCGTCACCTCGACGCCGGTCTCGAAGGTCGCGCCCGACGACTCGGCGTCTTCCCTGTACGTCATCGTCAGGGTGTAGGGGTCGACCCAGCCGCCCTCCTCGACGACGACTGCGCCGACGAAGGGCTCGAGTTCGAAGACGCCCGGGAAGCGCTTCTCGACGGCGTCGGTGGTCTCGAGATACGTCACGTCGAAGTCGTCGGCCATCCGTTCGGCCTCGGCGCGGGCACGTGCCTCGTTCTCCGGCGCGACGAGGCTGACGTTCGGCCGCCGGGTGAACTCGAACTCGCCCGTGCCGTCGTAGCCGTCGAAGAAGTCGAGAGCGTAGCGAGCGGCCTCGAGGTGGCCGATGTAGTCGTGGACGACCGAGACCAGTCCCGAGGCCTTCGCGGTCGTACCGCCCGCGATCTGCCCCCGCTCTACGACCACCACGTCGTGATCCTCGGCGAGGAACTTCGCCGCCACGCACCCGTTGATGCCGCCGCCGACGATGGCGACGTCGTACTCCTCGCTCGTCATGTGTACCCCCGTGGGAGTTCCCGAGTACTAACTCTTCGGAAGCGGTTCGGAAACGGGCCACACACGACGGATCTCCTCCTGCCCGTGCTCCCCTCTCCTCGGCGGCCGCGACGCCGCGACCGACGGCGGCACGGTCATCGATGCCGCCGGTCGACCTGCCGATCGGGGGGCGATGCCCCCCGAGAGCCGGTCGAGTTCGCCGGAACGACGACACCCGTACGGGAAAAGGTATAGCGTGATACCGGCGAACGGGGACGTATGTGGCGTACCCAGTCGTACGACGTGATCGTCGTCGGGGGTGGGGTCATCGGCTGTGCGACGGCGCGGGAACTGGCCCCCGACCACGATGTCCTGGTCCTCGAAGCCGGCTCCGCCGGCGGCGAGACGAGCCCGAAGGCCTCCGGGATGATAGCCACCGTCTCCGACCTCCCCGAGTACCCGGACGCGGCCGCCCACGCCATGGCGTTCTTCGACGCCTACGACGGCACCGGCCGGTTCGAGGTCACCCCGCGTCCGGGGGTCCACCTCGTCACCGCCGAGGAGGAGGCGTGGGGCCGAGAACACGCAGAGACGATGGCCGACCGCGGCTTCGACGTGACGTACCTGACGGCCGCGGAACTCGAGGACCGGTACCCCGGCGCGCTCGTGCTCGAGGAGTTCGTCGGTGGCGTGGAGTTCGCGAACTGCGGCTGGGTCGACCCCTACACGTACACGATGACGCTGAAGGCCGACGTCGAGGACGACGGCGCCCGCTACGAGACGGGGGCGGCGGTGGAGGCGGTCGAGACCGAGAGCGGCTCGGTGACCGGGGTACGCGTCGACGGCGCGTCGATCGCGGCCGACCACGTGGTGTGCGCGACGGGCTGGCGGACCCGTGACCTCCTCGCCGACCTCGTCGAGGTCCCCGTTCGACCCTTCCGCTGGCAGGCGGTCAACCTCGACGTGAGCCGCGAGTTCGACGAGACGTTCCCGATGGCGTGGGACCGGCAGTCGAGGATGTACTGGCGTCCGGAGCACAACGGCGACCTCCACGTCGGCGGCGGCACCTACTTCGTGACCGACCCGGGCGACGTCCGGGGCACCATCACCGAGCGCTTCCGCGAGGCGGTCGCGGGGACCATCACGAAACGCGTCCGAGACGTCGAGGACGCCCGGATCAAGGGCGAGGACTGCTGTCCCACGGGCGATGCGGCCACGCCCGACGACCTCCCGATCGTCGACGCGCCCGGCGACGCACCCGACGGGCTCGTCGTCGCGGTCACCGGTCCGGTCGGCGGTATCATGTGCTCGCCGTTCGTCTCGACGGCGGTCAGGTCGCTCGTGACCGGCGAGGACGCGCCGTTCGCGGTCGAGCCACACGGCCTCGACCGGTTCGAGGACCGCTCGGCCGACTTCGACTGCGACTACGTCACCGGGTGGCAGGGTCCGTAGCGGGGGGCCTCGCGGGCCCGTTCGGTCTCAGCCCTCCATCGCTTCGTCGGAGACTTCGAGCGCGGTGTCCAGGGCGTCGACGGCCTCGTCGATGTCCGCCTCGGCGATGCCGACCGGCGGGGCGATGATGAGCGTGTTGATCATGTTGGCGACGTAGACGCCCTCGTCCCTGGCCGCCGCGGAGACCTCGTCGACCACGGTCGTGCCCTTCGAGATCTTGTCCTCGCGCTCGCCGAACGGGACGCGCTTCTCGGGGTGTTTCGTGAGTTCGATCCCCCGGAAGAGTCCGGCCCCGCGGGTGTCGCCGACGCTCGGGTGTCGCTCGCCGAGTTCGGCCAGCCGGTCGCCCAGGTACTCGCCGACCTCGCGGGCGTGCTCGATCAGGTTCTCCTCCTGATAGGTCTCGACCGCGGCGAGTCCGGCCGCGACGCTGACCGGGTGTCCCGCGTACGTGTGACCGTGGCAGAACATGTTGTCCTCGAAGAACTCGGCGATCTCGGGGGTGACGATGGTGCCCCCGAGCGGCGCGTACGCACCGGTCAGTCCCTTCGCCATCGTCATGATGTCCGGCGTCACGTCGAACAGGTCCGAGGCGAACCACTCGCCGGTCCGTCCGAAGCCCGACATGACCTCGTCGACGATCAGGAGCGCGTCGTGTTCGTGGGCGATCTCCTTCAGCCGCGGGAGGTAGTCCTCGGGGGGGACGAGGATGCCGTTCGAGCCGACGATCGGTTCGACCAGCACCGCGGCCACGGTGTCCCCTTCCAGGTAGAGCATCTCGTCGATGTACTCGAGGCTCTCCTCTACGTCCAGCGTCGAGCCGTACGCGTACGGGTCGGGCGCCTTGATCGTCCCCGGGATGCCGGGTTCGGCCATCAGGCGACGAGGGTCGCCCGTCACCGAGATGGAGCCGTAGGTCGCGCCGTGGTACGACCGGTAGCGCGAGACGATCTTGTGCTTCCCGGTGTACAGGCGAGCGATCTTGATCGCCGCCTCGATGGCCTCGGTCCCCGAGGTGGAGAAGAACGTCTTCGAGAGGTCACCGGGGGTCACTTCGGCGAGTTTCTTCCCGAGTTTCGCGCGCGCCTCGGTCGTGAACCCGGGGGCGAAGTAGGCCCCCTCGCGCGCCTGCTCGGCCATGGCGTCGGCGACCCTGTCGGCGGAGTGCCCGAGGTTCGAGCACATCAGCTGCCCGGAGAAGTCGAGCCACTCCGTCCCGTCGGCACCGGTGAACCGGACCCCCTCGCTCTCGACGACCTGTGTCGGCGACACCTCGCTCTGGAAGGCCCACGTGCCGAAGACGTACTCCTTGTCCATACGCTCGATCTCGTTCAGCCCCGACGTCTGGGGCTCGTCTACTGCCATACCGTGCTAGTCCAACAGCGGGAAGTTAACTCTTGCCAGCCTCGGCCGGACCGGACGCCGGAAGTCGAATGCGGGGATCCCGTGGCTGGGCGGTCGTGCGACCGGGTGATCCGGATCGGTGCTGCTGTCCGTGCGGTGTTGCCGTCCGTGAGGGGATCGGTGCGCGCCAGCGGACGGTCGTCGTGTTCCGTCACGAGCGAGTCGGCTCGTGTCGCCTTCGGCCGGTGAAGACAGTCGGGTCGCGGAACATC
>JBEPXB010000184.1:0-6018 GCA_041642135.1 Halobacteriales archaeon
GTCGTGCTTCGCGCCGAGCATGTGGCCGACCTCGCGGAGCACCGCGTGGACGTTGCGGTGGGGTTGTGGGTCGCTCGTCGCCTCCCAGTCGACTACCCGGTCGATGCGGCCGCCCGGCGCGTAGCCGAGCTTCCCGCCCACGGCGGCGAGCCCCCCGCCGAGCCGGTCGGTCAACAGGACGTTCGCGTCCTTGGCGGTCCACTCCCGATCGGCCCGCCGCCACAGACGGAGTGTCTCCCGCTGTCCCTCGAAGTCGACGTCGACCGGCACGAAGCCGGCCTGATGCGGTAGTTGAGCCCCGCGTGCTCGAGCGCGTTCGCGAGGTAGCGCCCGGCGACGATCTCCGGCGCGCGGCCGTTCAGGTCCGCGAGTTCGCGAGAGGTATACAACCCGACGTGTACCTCCGATGCGTCGAACGCCGTCTTCGTCCACTCGGTCGGGTACGTGGGGTCGTCCGGTTCATCGGGCTCCCTCGGCGTCGACGTCGACGGCCTCGTTCGGACTCTCGTTCGGTGCTGGCTTCCTGGACACCTGCCGGGTCGGTCGACGACATCCGGATCGGTCGGTGATCGCCGACTCAGTCGTGGCGGAACGCCCGCGAGCCAGTGAACGCCATCGCCACGCCGTGCTCGTCGGCCGCGGCGATCACGTCCTCGTCGTTGACCGACCCACCGGGCTGGATCACCGCCTCGATGCCGGCCTCCGCGGCTGTCTCGATGCCGTCCGGGAACGGGAAGAACGCGTCCGAGGCCATCACCGCCCCTTCCGAACTCTTCCCCTCGGCGTGCTCCTCGGCCTTCATCGCGGCGAGTCGAACGGCGTCGACCCGCGAGACCTGTCCCATTCCGACGCCCACGGTCTCGGTGCCGGTCGCGAACACGATGGCGTTGGACTTGACGTGCTTGACGACCTGCCAGGCGAACAGCATCGACTCGACCTGCTCGTCGGTAGGCTCGCGCTCGGTCACGACCTCGAGGTCCTCGGCCGAGAGCGCCTGGAGGTCCCGCTCCTGGACGAGTCGGCCGCCGACGAGCGGCTTCTCGGTCAGTCGCTCCGTCGCCTCGCCGAGTTCGCCCACCCGGAGGACGCGGAGGTTCTCCTTCTCCCGGAGGACGTCGAGCGCGGCGTCGGTGTACCCGGGCGCGACGACGGCCTCCTTGAACGAGCCGGTCACCCCCTCGGCGGTCGTGGCGTCACAGTCCCGGTTGAGCGCGACGATACCGCCGAACGCGCTCATCGCGTCCGTCGAGAGCGCCCGATCGTACGCCTCGGCGAGCGAGTCGGCCGTCGCACACCCCGCCGGGTTGGTGTGCTTGATGACCGCCGCCGCGGGCGCGTCGAACTCCTTGACGAGGTTCAGCGCCGCGTCCGCGTCGTTGTAGTTGTTGTACGAGAGCGCCTTCGCCCCCTCGTTGAGCTGGTCGGCGTGGACGACGGAGGCCTCCGTACACGTCGGATCGGCGTAGAGTGCCGCGCCCTGGTGGGGGTTCTCCCCGTAGCGCAGGCCCGCGGCGTGGTCGTTCGAGACGAGCCGCCGGGCCGGGAAGTCACCCGAGGTGTCACCTTCGACGTGGACTTCACCTGCGTCGAGGTCGACCTCGACGCGGTCCTCGGCGAACCAGCGGACCGCCCGCGGGTAGGCCCGGAACTCCCCCGTGTAGAGGACGCGCTCTTTCAGCGAGTCGGCGTCGTCGCCCTCGAACACCGGGATGGCCTCCTGGGTGACGATCGGCCCATCGTCGACCGTCTCGTCGACGATATGTACTGTGCAGCCGGTCATCCGGACCCCGGCGTCGAGCACCCGCTCGTGGGCGTCGAGTCCGGGGAACGACGGGAGCAACGAGGGGTGGACGTTCAGGACCGTCGGCGTCGTGTCGAGGAACCCCTCGGTGAGTATCCGCATATAGCCGTCGAGACAGACGAGGTCGAAGTCGTACTCGTCGAGGCAGTCGAGGACGCGCTCCTCGTGTGCCTCGCGGGACTCGTCCTCGCCACGAACGACCACCTCGGTGGGGATGCCGCGCTCCGCGGCCGACTCGAGGACGGGCGCGCCCTCGCGGTTCGCGAGGACGACGGCGAACTCGGCGCCGCCGGGGGCGCGGTCCGCGATGTGCATCAGGTTCCGGCCGCGGTTCGAGGCCATGCCGGCGATGAGCATGTGCGGGGACGGGCAGCGTCGGGGCAAAGGGGTTGCGGTCGGGGTGTCGGGTGGGACTGAAAGGGGCCGGACTCTACGCGAACCCCGACGAAGCAAGGACCGCAGGCCGAGCGGAGCGAGGTCGAGGACCGCAGCGAGTCGCGGGAGTGTAGAGTCCGGGGGCTTTCGAGGTGTCCCAGTCTGTACCGCTGTGAGCGGTGAGAACACCTCGAAAGCCCCCAGCGGTTCGGGTCGGGGGGCTCGCTGCGCTCCTCACTCGCTTCGCTCGTTGCGGTGCTTACGTCGCCCGCCTTCCCCGAACCGCCGGCCCCTTTCAGTCCCACCCGACGTCCCAGAACGGTTTCGCTACGCTTCGACACCCTCTTTTCGGCGCTCCCTGCACGTCCACCCATGACCGACGACCGGGACGCCCTGCACGCCGTCTCGCCGCTCGACGGCCGTTACGCCCGCTACACCGAGCCGATCGTCCCCTACGCCAGCGAGGCGGCGCTGATGCGCGCCCGCGTTCGCGTCGAGGTCGAGTACCTCGTAGCACTCGCCGACCTCGACGCGACGCCGCTCTCGCTCGACGAGTCGGCTCGCGCGCAGCTCCGCGCGCTCTACGAGGAGTTCGACGCGGAAGACGCCCGCGCGGTGAAGGCCTACGAAACGGAAGGATACGCCGGCCGACCCGCCACCAACCACGACGTGAAGGCCGTCGAGTACTTCGTCCGGGACGGGATCGACGAGGAGGTCGGTCCCTGGGTCCACTTCGCGCTCACCAGCGAGGACGTCAACAACCTCGCACAGCGCCTCCTCCTGAAGCCGGCCATCGAGGCGGTGCTCGTTCCGGCGATACGGGAGCTCCGCGACGCGCTCGCGGGGATGGCCCGCGAGCACCGCGACCTGCCGATGCTCGCCCACACCCACGGCCAGCCCGCCACGCCCACCACGTTCGGCAAGGAGATGGCCGTCTACGCCGCCCGGATCGACGAGACTCTGGACGAGCTCGAGCGGGCGACCGACCGGCTGTCGGGGAAACTCGCCGGCGCCTCCGGGACCTACGCCGCCCACCACGCGGCCTACCCGGACGTCGACTGGCGGGCGTTCTCGCGGGCGTTCGTCGGGTCGCTCGGCCTCTCCCATACACCGCTGTCGACGCAGGTAAACCCGTGTGACGATCTCGAAGCCGTCTTTAATTATCTGAAATCGATCAACAACGTCCTCCTCGACCTCGACCGGGACTGCTGGACGTACGTCTCGATGCGCTATCTCGGGCAGGAGGCCGTCGAAGGCGAGACCGGGAGTTCGACGATGCCCCACAAGGTGAACCCGATCGACTTCGAGAACAGCGAGGGAAACCTCTCGAAGGCGAACGCCGATCTCGCCTTCCTCGGGGACTACGTCACCACCTCGCGGCTCCAGCGCGACCTCTCGGACTCGACGGTCAAGCGCAATATCGGCGCCGCGCTCGCACACTGCCTGATCGGCTACCGAAAGAGCCTGTCGGGACTCGAGAAGGTCGTCCCCCGCGAGTCCGTGATGCGGGAGGACCTCGAGTCGAACCCGGAGGTGATCGGCGAGGCCGTCCAGACGATCCTCCGGCGCGAGGGCCACGAGGACGCCTACGAGCGGGTGAAGGCGCTCTCTCGCGGACAGCGCGCCTCCCTGGAGGAGTTCCGGGCGCTGTTCGACGACCTCGATCTCGAGGAGGACGTCCGCGCAGAACTGCGGGCGCTCACCCCCGATACCTACACCGGGCTCGCGGACGATCTCGTCGACGAACTCGACGGTTGAGCGGGGCTACAGGCGACCGGAGGACGAGGACGTTACGGCCCCCTCCGCGAACTCCCGCCAGTGGCGGAGTCCCCAGTAGCCTAAACCGGTGCCGATGAGCCCGGCGGCGAGGAAGTAGAGCGAGACCTCGCTGGCGACGACCTGGTCCGGGTTGCGGACCGCGTAGACGACCCCCTCCCCCGAGAGCGAGACCGTGACGAGGACGGTCAGCGCGAACGCGCCGGCGGTGACGAGGATCCGCCGGCCGTCGACCGACCGCGAGCGGCCGTCGAAGCGCTGCTCGGCCGCGACGACGAATCCGACGAACGCGACGGCCATCGCGAGCACGTAGGCCGGGAGCCGACCCCCGACCCCCTCGTTCCCGCCGCTCACGAGCGCCAGCACGCCGACGAACGCGGCGGTCAGCACCAGCGTCGATGCGAGGACGACGCCGCCGAGCCGCGCCGCCCGTCCGCGGTCCACCATGCCCGCCACTGCCGGCGGCCCCGGATTAGCTCTATCGCCTCGCTCGGTAGCGGTGTCGGCGTCCGACGGACGTCGGACCGGCCGACTCGTCCGGTTCGACCCGGGGGCTCGCATCGCGGCCTCCGCCCGAAGGCTTATACCGCCGAAGTGGTTACCCATAATCTGAGTAACTATGGCTGCTCGAGACACCGACCGCCGGGCCGATCCCGAGGAATATCTACAGGACGACGTCGACGACCACCTCTCGGAGGTTCCCGACGGGTGTGGCTGTGCCGAGGTGTGGGAGCACCTCAGCGAGGGCCGGAATTAGGAGTCCGCCGCGGGGCGTGCCAGCCGCGGGCGGGATATCCCGACGGACGGCGACCCAGCATCTTTTTGCGCCGCCGCGAGCGAGAGAGGAGTGATGGATCCCCGCACGGACGTCTGCGTCCTGCTCCCGACGCTCGACGAGGCCCGGACCATCGGCGAGGTGGTGAGCGGGTTCACCGAACGCGGCTACGAGAACGTCCTCGTCGTCGACGGGGGGTCGACCGACGGGACCCGGCGGATCGCCGAGGAGCACGGCGCCCGCGTGCTCGTCCAGTCGGGGTCGGGGAAGGGACAGGCCGTCCGGGAGGGCGTCCGCGAGGCCGACGCACCCGTCGTGCTGATGGCCGACGGCGACGGGACGTACGACCCCGCGGACGCCGACGCGATGCTCGAACCGATCCTCGAGGGCCGGGCAGAGCACGTCATCGGCGACCGGTTCCAGGGGATGGAGACGGGGGCGATGCCCCGGCTGAACCGGATGGGAAACCGGCTGGTGAACCGCGCGTTCGCGTTCATCCACGGCCGGAACCTCGCGGACATCCTCAGCGGCTACCGCGCGTTCACCCGGTCGTCGTTCGAGCGGCTCCGCCTCACCGCGGACGGGTTCGGCATCGAGACGGAGATGGCCGTCGAATGCGTGAAACACGGCGTCGCGACCGAGGTGGTCGGCGTCAGGTACGCCCCGCGGCCGGCCGACTCCGACACGAACCTCCGACCGGTGCGCGACGGCGCGCGCATCTACCTCACGCTGTTCCGGCTGGCGAAGACGAACAATCCGCTGTTCTACTTCGGCAGTGTCGGCACCGCCGCACTGCTCGCCGGGCTCACCATCGGCGCCTACGTCGGCTACGAGTGGTTCATTCGCGAGCCGCCCGTCTCCCACGAGGCCCTGGCGGTCGTCGGCGCTTCCGGGGTGATCCTCGGCGTCCAGCTGCTGATGTTCGGCGTCCTCTCGGACGTCATCGTCGCGGTGAACCGCGAGCAGACCCGGCGGATCGAGGAACTCGCGCGGCGACTCGAGGGTGACCGGCGCGCCACGGACGACCCGTCCGCCGGGGGCGACGACCGGTGGACGGGCGGGAAGACGGACGCAGCCGACGCGGCCGGTGCGACCGACACGACGGACGGTAATGGGGAGGGAACACGGGAAAGCGAAACCGGGAGCGAGGCCGGACCGGTCGAATCCGACCCCGAGGTCGGCCCTTAGGAGCCGGTCAGAGATGGGACGGTCAGAAGGGGAGCAGCCCGCGTAGCTGTGCGAGTATCCCGCCGGCCGAACGTTCGCGGTACCGTTCGAAGACGGGGTGGAG
>JBEPXB010000185.1:0-5996 GCA_041642135.1 Halobacteriales archaeon
GTCGGGCGAGCTCTCGCGGTCGAGCCTCCCGCTGGCGGTTGCGGTGACGGCACTCGTGACGGCGCTGGCCGTCGGGACGCTCCTCGTGGGGACGACGATGGGGCTCGCGACGGTCGACGACCGGCGCTCGGTGGCGACGTTCGCCGCCGTCGGCTTCTCCGAGCGCTCGCGCGTGCTCCTCGTCCTCGTGGAGGTGCTCTCGGTCGCCGTGGTGGGTGGCCTGCTCGGCCTCGTACTGGGGGTGTGGGGGATCGCCCTGACGAACGCCGCGTCGAGGTGGTACTTCGGCGTCCCCGTCGCGACCGTCGACGCGCGGCTCCTCGTCGCGGGGCTGGCCGTCTCGGTGCTCGTGGGGCTGTTCGCCGCGGTCTACCCGCTGTGGCTGAGCCGCCGGACGCCCGTCGTGGAGGTGCTCGAGTCGTGAGCCGTGTCCGGGGCGTCCTCGGCGTCGCCGTGGAACAGTTGCGCTACGACCGCACCGAGGCGGCGCTGGTCGTCCTCGGTATCGCGCTGGCCGCGTTCGCGGTGATGGTGCTGGCGAGCGTCGGACTGGGGGTGGTCGAGACGGGCCAGGCGAAGTTCGACCAGTCGGGCCGCGACCTCTGGATCACGGGCGGGCCCGTGTCGCTCGGCCCCGGTGCGAGAGGGGTCGAGGGCGGAATCACCGACGCCCACCGGGTCCGGGCGGAACTCGCCGCCCGCGAGGACGTCAACACCGTCGCGGCGCTCGCGTTCCGGACGGTGTACGTCTCGAACGGCAGCCGCCGGTTCCGGACGGTCATCGGTGCGGGTGCGCCGGCGGTCGATACCGCGGTCCGGATCACCGAGGGTCGGGGGTTCACCGGCGGCGACCCGCACTACGCGAACGGCACCTACGACGGCCCGATGACCCGCGAGGTCGTGATCGACCCGCGGACGGCCTCGCTGCTCGACGTCGGCGTGAACGACACCCTCTACGTCGGCGGGACCGCCCGCGCCGCGAGCGAGAACCCGTTCCGCGTGGTCGGCGTCTCGCCGACGTTCTCGAACTTCCTCGGCGGCCCGACCGTGGTCCTCCATCTGAGCGAACTCCAGGCGGTGACCGGGACGACGGGCACCGACAGCGCGACGCTCGTCACCGTCGACCTCGTCGAGGGGGCGGACGTCGCGCGCGCCGAGCGGGAGATACAGGCGCAGTATCCGGGGTACGAGGTCCGGACGAACCGCGAACAGCTCGAGTCCACCCTCCGTGAACAGGCGGTCGTGATCGCGAGCGGGACGAGCCTGGTGGTGTTCGCCGTCCTCGCCGGGGTCGCCGTCACCGTGAACGTGCTCGCCTCGTACGTCTACCAGCGCCGGCGCGAACTGGCCGCGCTGAAGGCCCTCGGGCTCTCGACGCGGACGCTGGTCGCGGTGACACTCGTCCAGGCGCTGGCCCTCGGCGTCTGTGGCGGCGTCGTCGGGACGGTGATGACCGTTCTCGCCGTCCCCCTACTGAACGCCGTCGCGGCGGCGCTCGTCGGGTTCGAGGGCGTCGTCTCGCTCCGGGCGGACGTCCTGCTGGTCGGCGTCCCGCTCGCGGTCGTGACGAGCGCGCTCGCGGGTGCCGTCGCGAGCGCCCGCATCGGGCGGCTCGACCCGCTCGAACTGCTCCGGTAGCGTGTCGTGTCCCCGGGGACGCGACGGGCCGGATCGACGCCCCTCTCTCAGACGCGGACCCAGTAGAGGAGGCCCAGACCGGCCGCGAGGAGGAGCGCGAACACCACCGAGAGCGCCGTGGTCGGGGAGTCGGTGATCGTGGTCGGCGGGCCGGCCGTCGCGTTCCGCGTGATCACCCCTTCCGGGACCGTGGTCGACGCCGTCGCGGTCCCCGCCGGCGTCGCGGTCCCGGTCGCGGCGGCCGCGGCCGGAGCGTTCTCGGCGGTAGGCGAGGCGGGCGCCGTGACCGACAGCGTGTGGGCGTCGCCGAATCCGAGCAGCTCGTCGAACCCCCTGACGGACCGCTCCCCGCGGACGTTCACGCAGAGGCCGTACTCGCCCGGCTCCTCTAGCTGGACGGTCGCGGAGTATCCGTCCCGGTCGGCGGTCATGGTCTTCCGGACCACCATCTCCTTCGTCGACCTGTCGACGACGATCACCTCGACGCGCTCGGTGGCCGGCGCGTTCGGCACCGCGGTCACGTCCGCGGAGACGGTCACCTCGGTGCCCGCCTCGGCGGTGTCCGTCGCCGCCGCGGATACCTCGTATCCCGCGATCACCACGGGAAGCACCGCCTTCGCGGTTCCCTGGTGGGTTAGCACCGCCACGTACGACCCCGCCGGGAGGCCGTCGGTCTCGAACGTCGTCGAGTCGTCGCCCCGTAGCGTCCGCTCCGAGACGTCGACGACCGTCCCGTACATGTCCACGAGTTCGACCTCGTAGGCGGTGCCGTCGGGTGCGGTCGCCTGCACCTCGAACGGCTCGCCCCGCTGGACCCGGGCGATCTCCCGGACCGTGAGGAACTCGCCGGCGCCGTGGACCGTCTGGTCGGGTACGTCGACGGCACTCGGGGAGTCGAGTCCGTACGCCCGGGCCCCGAGGGCACCCGGGGTCCCGGCGAGCGCGACGGCGACGACGAGGACGACGAGCGCCACACGGAGGAGACGGGAGCGCGACATCGTCGGGGTCAGCGCCCACCCCCGAGGCGGTCGTCCGGCGCGGCCACCGGAGCGCCGGACGGACGGTACTCGGTCGTCGCTCCCCTGGACGGCGCCTCGGCACGTTCTTTCGATAGAGTGTACGTCATCGTTCTCCCTGTTCGGCCGCGCGGAACGCCGGTCGCACCCGTGTCGGTGTCCTCGGGTGGCTACCGGCCGCACCCAGCCCCGCTCGTGTCAGTAGCACCGAGTGTAGATAGTTCTGTTGGCCGTCGACCGCCGTCGTCACCGTCCGGTGACGGGCGCCTCCAGGTGGATCTACCCCGGTCACGTTCGGGCTCTCGACCCACTCCGATTTAAATCAATCCCGTCTCGAGGCGAATTATGAGGCGAGCACCCCGTGGTCGGGATCGCTGACCGGTAGTCGTAGGTCGTGGACCGTGTGGACCGGGGTCGTGGACCGTGTGGCACCGTCCGCGCGCCACGCCCGCGACGTTCGATCGGGCGGACCGCGACGTTCGAGGGAAACGGGTGGCAAACGGAGGAGGAGCGGACGGGGAGGTCGAACGGGGACGGGGCGACCGGGTCAGGACACTCCCGGATCCTGGTCGACCACGCTGGCGAAGGCGACGTTCCGCCTGACCTGTTCGATCTCGACCGTCGGTTTGTCCCCGGGCCGGGCGCCCGGGACGATGACGACGTAGCCCCGCTCGACCTTGGCGATGCCGTCGCCCTGGTCGCCGAGCGTCTCGATCGTCACGTCGCGGACCTCGCCCTCCTCGACCGGCGGCTCCGGGACCCCGTTCGGTCCCCCGTTCCGTTCGTCGCCGCTCGAGGAGGGGGGAGCGTCCCGCGTCGCCGTCGACCCGGACGCGGCGGCGAGGACCGCGACGCGATAGGTCCGCCCGGGTTCGACGGCGCCGTGGTCGACCTCCCCGCGTGGGACCTCCAGGACGTACGCCCCGTCGCGTTCGTGGACGGTCGCGCTGAACACCGAGCGGAGCGAGTCGGGTATCTCGACCATGACGTGCGTTCCTCGGGCGGGGAGGACTTAGTTCCGCGGGACGCGGCCGCCCGGACGATCACGGTTTGTCCACCCCAGATCGGACTATCACGGTTTCTCCGCCCGATTCTCGGCACGCAGGAACGAGCGTCCCGGTTGAAGGTGAGTCCGGCGTAACCACCTGATGTAGAGGTGACCGACGATGTCCACGACAACCCGCAAACTAGAGGCCGAACTGTTCGGCCGCGAGACCGACTTCGAATACTCCGAGCACTGGATCGGTTACTCCATCGTCATCATGCGGGTCGTGATGGGATGGGTCCTGTTCCAGGGCGGGATCACGAAGCTCGTGACCTACCTCGACGCGAACCCGGAGAACAACTGGACGGCGGCGGGCTACCTCGCCAACGCCATCCCGCAGGGCAACCCCTTCAGGGGGGTGTTCATCGCGATGGCCGGCAACCCCCTGGTCGACATCCTCAACATGTGGGGGCTCACGCTGACGGGCCTGGCGCTCATCCTGGGCGTGCTCGTCCGCTGGAGCGCCTTCTGGGGCGCCGTCATGATGCTGTTCTACTGGGCAGCGGCCCTCGAGGGCGGCCTGCTGGCGGGCCTGCCGCTGGCCCACGGCTGGGTCATCGACGACCACATCGTCTACGCGGCCCTGCTGTTCGGCCTCGGCGCCATCGGTGCCGGTCGCATCCTCGGCCTGGACGCCCGGATCGAGGAGATGGGCTTCGTCCAGCGGAACCGCTGGCTACGCTACCTGCTCGGCTGAGCGGGTCACGAGGGCACGACGGCCACCCCTTCGGGTGGAACGAACGACGGCGAACGGCGACGAACGGGCGGCCTTTTCCGGAACCGGCGAACGGGTAGCCACGGGCACACGTCGAGTCGGGTATCGGTGGGGGGTCTATCGGTGCGGTGTCCCCTGCGACGTCCGCCGGCGTCGTGTGGCCGTCACGGTTCTCGAACCCGCCGACCGTCGGCTCCCGACCCGTCTCATACGGTCGTGTGTAACGATGTACCGGCGATCACCCGGACGGGGTCGGATAGCGCCGGGAAAAGACGACGCACGACCGTATCACTCGGGGGGCCGTTCCCAGTCGTTCGCGACGTAGTAGAGCCCGACGGCGACGAACAGCAGGAGGAGGCTCAGTCCGGCCTCGAGGTTCCCGCGGCCCGTCTCGTGGGTGTCGAGGAAGCGGTGGAACCAGAAGAGGTCCGCCAGGGCCGTCCGGTGGAGCGACTTCCAGGCCGCCGCGGCCCCGTCGAACCCGAACTCCGAGAGCATCCAGTGGCCGTCGGGGAGCATCGCCCAGACGCCGCTCCCGAACGTGAAGAGGAACTCGCGGGACTGCCGCCAGTCGACGAACAGGAGGAGGAACAGGCCACCGGCCAGCCCGACCGCGAAGTGGACGATGGCCTGCATCGCGACACCCTTCGGCGTGCCGGGATATAACGGCGGCGGCCGATACCCGGAGACTGCGGCGGGACGGCTTCGACGAGGGCCGGCGGACCGACCCGTCGGCGGGGACGTGCGTGACCGAGCGTCCGGGCCACACCGGACGCCGCTCAGAGGAGGTTGACGAAGCCGAACACGTCGACGATCAGGACGTACAGGAGGACGAGGAACGCGATCACCATCATTATCTTGATGCTCAGCGGAACGCTCTCGTCTATCGACTCGACCTCTGACTCCTGGTGCATGGACGGTAGCAGGGTCGGAGTCCACAAGTATTCCCCCGCCGTTCCCGCCACCCGAGAACGAGGTGTGGACGGACGAGCGGCGGATCGACACCGCGGAACATCCCGGGAGCCAGGGACCCCGAACGTATCCACGTCCCGATCCGCGAGGAACGGAAGCTCGCTACGAACCCGCCCGGGGGCGACCGACTCCGGACCGATTCCGAGGATCATGGGCCGAGTTCAAGGCCCCCCCGCGCGAAGGGACGGACGTGTTCGAGCCCACCGGCCCGTGGTCCCCCGAGCAGACCCGCGAGTACCTGGAGGAGCGGACGGTCCCCGTGCGGGTGGCGACGCGCACGCCGAGCGGGCGGCTCTGGATGCTCTCGCTGTGGTACCTGTTCCGCGACGGCGCACTCTGGTGTGCCACCTCGGCGTCGGCGGACGTCGTCGCCTTCCTCGAGGACGACCCCGGTGTCGCCTTCGAGGTCTCGGAGAACGAACCCCCGTACATGGGCGTCCGGGGGAGCGCCGAGGCGACGCTCTCGCCGGACGAGGACAAGTCGCTCCTCCGCGAGCTCATCGCGCGGTACCTCGGCGGGACCGACTCCCGGCTGGCCCGCCGGCTCCTCGACGCCGACCGCGAGGAGGTCCGGATCCGGATCGAGCCGACCCGGGCGCACACCTGGGAC
>JBEPXB010000186.1:0-5971 GCA_041642135.1 Halobacteriales archaeon
GGCGAGACGGGCGTCGCGCTCCAGAACCGCGGCGCGTCGTTCTCGCTCGACGCCGAACACCCCAATCGACTCGAACCCGGCAAGCGGCCGTTCCACACGCTGATCCCCGCCATCGCGAAGTTCGACGAGGAGGACTGGGCGGCCTTCGGTGTCATGGGCGGCTACATGCAGCCCCAGGGCCACGTCCAGACGCTCTCGAACGTGGTCGACCACGACATGTCCATCCAGGCGGCGCTCGACGCGCCGCGGTGGCGATACCGCGAGGACGGCTCGCTCGCGCTGGAGGGTCGGCTCGCCGCCGAGGTCGGCGCCCCCCTCGACCGGATGGGCCACGACGTCTCGGTGCTCCACTCGGGACAGTTCGGCGGTGCCGAGTTCGTACGGAACGAGAACGGCACGCTCTCGGGGGCGACCGAACCCCGCAAGGACGGACAGGTCGGCGCCTACTGATGGGCGATCCCGACCCCGGATCGGGTGGGGGCGAGCCAGCGGCCGCGCCGGACAGCGGGACGAGCGCGGCCGACGAGGGCGCGGCCTCGGGCGGACTCGACCCGGATCCGCTCCGCACCGAGGGTGGCGAAGCGGTCCGGACCGACGGTGGCGAGCAGATCCGCGCCGACGGGGCCGGGGCGGTCGACTACGCCGAGCGCGCGAAGGAGCACCTCGGGTTCTCCCGGTGGTGGCTCATCGTCGCGGCCGTCCTCGCGATGGCCGTCATCAGCCCCTACCAGTACGTCTGGTCGTCCATCGAGGGACCGCTCGCGAACGACCTCGGGATCCCGCTCCCACAGTTAGGATTCGTGTTCACGCTGTTCGTGATCTTCCAGGCCGGCTCGCAGTTCCCGGTCGGGTGGTGGCGCGACGAGCACGGCCCCCGCGCGGTGACGCTCGTCGCGGCCGTCCTCGCGGGCGGGGCGTACTACCTGCTCGCCTACGCGACGAGCGTCTGGCAGCTGTACGTCCTCTATTCGGTGGGTGCCATCGGCGTCGGCATCGTCTACACGGTGGCCGTGAACACGGCGATCAAGTGGTTCCCCGACCGGCGCGGACTGACGACGGGCCTCGGAACGATGGCGTTCGCGGGCGGGGCAGCGCTGTTCGTCCCGTTCGTTCGCGCGAACGCCACCGTCGAGGCCTACGGCGACGTCCTCCGGGCGATGGGCGTGATCATCGCCGTCGCCATCCTCGTCGCCGGGTTCGTCCTGCGCGACCCGCCCGAATCCTGGTACCGGCGGCTCGACGAAGACGAGACGACCGGGAGTGACGCGGACTACAGTTCCGGCGAGATGCTGCGGACCTGGCAGTTCTGGCTGATGTACGCGATGTTCGTCGGGGTGAGCGGCGCGGGGCTGATGCTCACCGCGAAGATCGTCTCGTTCGCACAGGCGATGGAACTCGACGCCGTCACGGCGACGCTGTCGGCGACGCTGCTCCCGATCGCCGGCGGGGCCGGCCGGCTGCTCCTCGGCGAGCTCTCCGACCGGGTGAACCGCCGGGTCGCGATGGCCGTCTCCTTCTCGCTCTGCGGACTCGGGCTGTTCGCCGTCGTCGAGTTCGCCCGGATCGGGACGACGCTCGCCTTCCTCCTCTCGGTGGTGGTGGCGACGTTCTTCTGGAGCCCGCAGTACACGCTGTTCCCGAGCATCGTCGCGGACTTCTACGGCGAGGCGCGCTCCTCGGCCAACTACGCGCTGCTCTACTCCGGGAAGATGTGGGGCGGCGTCTTCGGCGGCGCCGTCGCCGGCTGGGCCGTCACGGTGGTCGGGTGGCCGACCACCTTCCAGATCGGTGGGGCGCTCGCGGTGGGCGCCGGCCTCGCGGCGGTCCTCCTGCGCCCGCCCGTCAGCGACCCCGCAGCGACGGGGACAGGATCACCAGTGAGCCAGGACTGACCGGTCTCCGGTTCATCCCCAAACCCTCCGGAGGCGTCGTTCTACTCCGGAGACGACATACGAACGAACGGCTCTGCCGAAATTCTCTGTAGATGATATTTTCTGTCGGTCGTGCTGAATTCACGGCGCAAGTGAGGTCGATACGAGCGCGCCGAAGCCCGCGTTCCAGCGCAACCGTATCAGTACTTCCGTCCGAAGAGACACGGTCACCACGTGATCTACCCCTCGGTCGCCGGGCTCTTCTCCATGCTTGTCCGTGGGGGACGGAACGAGGTAGTCCTCTAAAGCGATGGCGACATACGCACACGCCGGTTGCCAACCGTTCACCAACAGAACCCTCGTGTGAGATATTATATAAGAATAAACGGACGTCATGAAACGCCGACGTTGTGAAGCGCTCACAGCAGACCAACGACCTCGGACGCCGGGCCGTCCTGGGTATCACTGGAGGAACGGTTCTCGGACTACTCGCGGGCACGGCTGTCGCAGGAGGTGACTCGGCCGTGGCGGCCGGTGCGGCCGACACCGAGAGCGATCCCGCAGAGTACGAGTCCATCAAACTGGAACAGATCGGTCGATACGAGTCGGGCCTCTTCGACGAGGGTGGGGCCGAGATCGTCGACTACCACGCCCCCACGCAGCGGCTGTTCGTGATCAACGCCGACCTCGGTGGCGTCGACGTCCTCGACGTCTCGGACCCGACGGACCCGAATAAGACCGGTGAGATCGACGCCGCGGGTGAAATCGACGGCGTGAGCACCACGAACAGCGTCGCAGCCTCCGACGACGTCATCGCCGTCGCGCTCGAGGCGGACGTCGCCCAGGATCCCGGGCAGGTCGGGTTCTACGATCCGGAGACGCTCGAACGTCTGGGTACGGCGTCGGTCGGAGCGTTGCCCGACAAAGTCACCTTCACCCCCGACGGACGGAAAGCGCTCGTCGCGAACGAGGGCGAGCCGACGGACAACTACGCGTATGACCCCCGTGGCTCCGTCAGTATCGTCGACATCTCCGATGGTCCGGAAAACCCGACCGTCAGTACCGCTGAATTCACCCGCTTCGACGGGAAGGAAGACCAACTCCGAAAGCAGGGGATCCGCATCTTCGGTCCGAACGCGAGCGCTTCCCAGGACTTCGAGCCGGAGTACGTGACAATAAGCGACGACTCACGAACGGCGTGGGTCTCCCTCCAGGAGAACAACGCCATCGCCGAGATCGACATCGACAAGGCGAAGATCAAGAAACTCCTCCCGCTCGGGTTCAAGGACTACAGCCTGGCGGGGAACGAACTCGACGCCACCAACGAGGACGGTGGGGTCAACATCCGGAACTGGCCGATCAACGGGATCCTCCAGCCGGACGCGATCGGCGCGTACAGCCCCGACAACCGGACCTACATCGTGACGGCCAACGAGGGCGACAGCCGCGACTACGACTCGTACAGCGAGGAGGCGGAGGTCGCCGACCTCAGGCTCGACCCCGACGCGTTCGACTTCGACGAGATCGAGGGTATCGACAGCGTCGAGGAGCTCCAGCAACCCGAGAATATCGGCGCCAAGGGCGTGACGACGACACTCGGCGACGTCGACGGCGACGGTCTGTACGAGGAGATCTACGTCTTCGGCGGGCGGTCGTTCAGCATCTTCACCACGAACGGCGAGCTGGTGTTCGACAGCGGGAGCGACTTCGAGGACATCACCGCTGAGCGGTTCGGTGACGACTTCAACAACGACAACACGGAGAACACAGGCGACAGTCGTAGCGACAACAAGGGTCCCGAGCCCGAAGGTCTCACCATCGGGCAGATCGGCGACCGCTACTACGCGTTCATCGGACTCGAACGCGTCGGCGGGGTCATGGTGTACGACATCACCGACCCCGAGTGTGCCACGTTCGTCGACTACGTCAACAACCGTGACTTCGACTTCGACATCCAAGGCGAGATCGCAGGCGGTACCGAGCCCGCCGGCGCTGCCGGCGACCTCGGCCCGGAGGGGCTGGCCTTCGCGACCGCCGAGGAGAGCCCGATCGACAACCCGCTGGTCTTCGTCGGACACGAGATCAGCGGCACGACCGTAATCTTCGAGGTGAAGAGCGAACACTCCGACACGGCGCCCTCGTGTAGCACAGGTAAGGGAGGCAACGACAACGGGCGTGGCCGCGGAAACGGTCGTAACGACTGACGTAGTCGCGGAGACAGCCGGGATTCGGCATCCAAACGACGCGAACGCCGACCTGGGCGACGCCATCGAGAACGGCGACATCGAACCCGGCGACGCGGGCGACCTCGGCCCCGAGGGGCTGCTGTTCGTCCCCGCCGAGGACGCCCCGAAGAAGATGCCGATACTGATCGTCGGCAACGAGATCAGCGGCACGACGACCCTCTACGAAGTCGGCGTCTAGGGCTCAGTCCTCGTCCGCGTTCTCCCCGGCCACGCATTCCTCGGCTACGTCCTCCTCGTCCCGGACCGTGATGTCGCGGACGAACCCCTGGACCCCGATCACCTCCCCGTCCTCCTCGACCGGCGTGACGTTGATCTCGCCGTCGACTTCCGAGCCCGCCGCCGTCACGAGCGTCACCTCCAGGCCGAGGACGTCCTCGCCGCCGAGGGCGTCCCCGAACCGTTCGCTCGCCCGCTCGAGGTCGCTGTCGTCGGCGAGATACTCGGCGAAGTGGCGCCCCACCATCTCCTCGGGGTCGTACCCGAGGAGTTCCCGCGCGGCCGGCGAGACGTACTCGAAGAACCCGCCGGCGTCCGACCGGAAGATGGTGTCCGGGCTGAGTTCGGCGATCTGCCTGAACTCCTCCTCGCTCTCGCGGAGGCGGCGCTCGGTCTCGGCCCGCTCGATGGCGGTCCCGAGCAGGTTCGTCACCGTCCGGACGAACGTCACCTCGTCGTCGGCGAACGACCGGGGTTCGACGGTGTGGATCCCGAAGACGCCCCACGGGTCCTCGTCCCGGCCGATGGTCACGCTGAGCCCCGCCCGTACGTCCGCGTCGGTCAGCAGGGACGACCCGTCGAACCGCTCCTCCTCGGCCAGATCGACGACGACGACCGGGCCGTCGGTCAGCGTGTAGCCCGCCTGCGACCCGGCGTCGTCGGGGACCGTCGCCTCCCCGACGAGCCCCGGGTCCCAGCCGACGCCCGCGACCAGCAGGAGGTCACCGTGCCCGGGACGGCGTCGCAGGACCTCCGCGTAGTCGGTCCCGAGCTGTTCGGCGACCGCCCCGACCGCCCGGTCGAACAGGTCGTCGATCGGCACCCCCTCGAGCGCCCGCTGGGCGAGCGTCGCGATGACCTCCTGCTGGTGGATCTTCCGCTCCAGGGTCGCCTCCGCGCGCGCCTGGCTCACCAGGTTCTCGATGCGGTTGGCCAGCACCGCGAACTGGTCGGTCCCGGCGACCTTCTGTAGGTAGTCGCTGACCCCCGCCGAGACCGCCGCGCTGGCGATCTCCTCGCTGCCCTTCCCCGTGAACAGCACGAACGGGAGGTCCGGTTCGCGCTCGCGGACCGCACGGAGGAACTCGAGCCCGTCCATCCCGGGCATGTCGTAGTCGCTGACGACGCAGTCGACCGACGAGGACTCGATCCGCTCTAACCCCGCCGCAGCGTCGGTCTCGACGGTCACCGACAGCGCCTCGGACTCGCGCTCGAGGAACAGTTCGGCCAGCTCCACGAACTCCCGGTCGTCGTCGACGTGGAGCACGTGGATATCGGTCATTGGTACGACAACGAATTGGGTGAATATAAATCGGTTCCCCCCGAGTCGGACGTGCGTCGGACGTCCCCGGGGGGGTCCGACCCCGAACCGGGACCGAGCGACGGGGCTCTCCTCGCGGCTCGCGTCGCTCGCCGCTTGTACGAGGCCCTCGCTGGCGCTCGTCACGTTCGTTCCTCGCAGGAACCCTAGGCCGGGATTTGAACCCGGGCTCTCGTCCTTACCAAGGACGCGCTTTACCGAGGAGGCCTTCGGTCCTGAAAGCGGCTAGCGTTGCCGCAAATTTCCACTTTGCGTGCTTCTTATCTCTCTATTAGCAACGCTACTTGTAAACGAATTGGGTACACGGCCCCGTGTGC
>JBEPXB010000187.1:0-5966 GCA_041642135.1 Halobacteriales archaeon
CGACCGGCCGCTCGCCGAGGTGTACGACCCCGACCGGTCGGGCCGCGACGAAACCGCGGTCCGCCGGAACGGTGGCGGCCCCGGATCACGCGGCGGCAACGCGTCCCGCGAGAAACCGCCGTGGGCCGTCACACAGGTCCGCGACGACGGTCGACTGGTGACCGGTATCCGGCTCCCGGACTGGAAGTACGTCGACCGCGGCGGGCGCGAGGGCGACCGGCTGTTCGACCTGTCGAGCGACCCCGACGAGCAGCGCGACGCGAGCGAGGACCACCCCGGGCTGCTCGACGCGTGTCGGCGGCTCCGCGACGCACGGGCGGTGGAGAACGACGAGCGCGACGCGGTCCACGCCGCGTTCGACCGACTGGAGGCCTGAACGGATGGCCTCCGCCTCCACCTCTTCGGACTCGACGACAGCGACCCCCACGGTCCCCCTCCCGGCGCTACCGGGTGTGACGGTCCCGCGGACGCCCGCGCTCGTCGGCACCCTGAACCTCGTGCTGCTGGCGTTCGTCCTCCTCCCCGACGGGGGTGGCCCGGTCGCGGCGGTCCGGGCCGTCTTCGCCGTCGCGTACCTCTCGCTCGTCCCCGGGTGGCTGGTCGTCGGGCTCCTCGACTCCGACGACGGGGTCGGGACGCTCGAGCGGTCGCTGTACGCACTCGGGCTGAGCTTCCTCTCGGTCGTGTTCGTGGGGCTCGTCCTGAACACCGCGCTGCCGGCCGCTGGCGTCGACGCGCCGATCCGGCCGGTCCCGTTCGCGCTCGGCCTCGCGGCTTTCACCGGGACGCTCGCCGCGGTCCACGAGCGCCGGGGTACGGACCCGCTCTCGCACCTCCCGCGGCCGCCGAGCGGCGCCCGGGAGTGGCGCATCGTCGCCCTCTTCGCGCTGCTCCCCGCCGTCGCGCTCGTCGGCGCGTACGCGAACCGCGTCTTCCTGACGAACCTCCCGACGATGGTCTTCCTCCTGCTGGTCGCGACGCTCCCCTTCCTGTTCGTGACCGGGACGATCCCGGAGCGGCTCCTGCCGTTCTGCGTCTACGCGACCGCCGTGGGACTGCTCGTCTTCGGGTCGCTCCACAGCCCCTTTCTCTCCGGCCGGGACGCCAACTGGGAGTTCTACTTCGCGAACCTCGTCCTCGAGACGGGCCGGTGGGACCCCACGATCTCGTTCAAGGCGGACGTGATGCTCGGCATCTCGCTTGTCCGGCCGGCGTACGCCGTGCTCACCGGACTCCCCCTCGATGGCGTCTACAAGTACACCACGCCGCTCCTGTTCGCCGCCGTCCCGGTCGGCGTCTACCGCCTCACCCGCTCGCGGCCGTGGACCTCGGTCAGGGTCGCGTCGCTCTCGGCCTACCTGCTCGTCGCGTTCTGGAGCTTCTACGTCAAGCTCTCGCACAACTTCCGCCAGCAGCTCGCGATGACGTTCCTCGTCCTCCTCGTCCTCGCGTGGGGGCGGACCCGCGAGACGGGGCGGACGGCGAGGGTCGGCGCGCTCCTGCTCGTCGCGTTCGGCTTCGGCCTCACCGTGAGCCACTACGGGACCGCGTTCGTCTTCATGGCGCTGTCGGGGTTCGTCGCCGCGGTCGCGGTCGTCGCGGTCGCCATCGACGACCGTCTCGACTGGTTCGAGGACGCCCCCCGGAAGCTCCCGCTGGCCGCGCTCGGCGCGTTCGTCGTCCTCGGGATGACCTGGTACATGTACGTCGGCCGGGGCATCCTGTTCAACCAGCTCTCGCGCATCGGCGGGCAGATACTGATCGACGTGCTCGGGGTCCGGACCAGCGTCAGTGCCACCGGCGGCTCCGGCGCCCGCTGGGCCACCCGCGACCTCTACTCTATCTCCTACGAGGTGTTCCGGTGGCTGAACTACGTGACGGTCGGGTTCGTCACCGTCGGGTTCCTCGCGATACTGTTCGGCGACCTCCGGCGGCGGACGCTCGCCCGCCTCGAGTACCTCCTGTTCTCGGCGGGCTGTGGGGTGTTACTCGTCACCGCGGTGCTGTTCCCCGCGGCCAACCCGATCGACCTCGCCCGGCTCTACCCGATCACGCTGTTCTGGATCGCCCCCCTGTGCGTGGGTGGGGGACTGCTCGTCCTCCGCGGGGTCGGGCGCGTCCTCGGGGGCGGACTCGGCGGAGGGGACGGGACCGACCGCCGGCATCTCGCCCTGGCCGCGTTCTTCGCCGTCTTCTTCCTCTACTCGAGCGGGTTCGTCCCCGCCGCGACCGGCGAGTTCCAGTACAACGAGGCGCTGATCGTCGAGGAGCACCTGGAGGACCCGACCGTCGTGGCGGACAGCAGCTCCAGCACGCTCCTCGCGCGGGACGTCGCCGGCGCCCGGTTCCTCGCCGACCACCGCGAGATCACCTACCCCGTGTACACCGACTTCTCCGGCACGTTCCTCTGGAGCTACGGGGAGGTGCCGAGACAGGACCGGTGGCCGCCCGTCGAGAGCGCCACCCGTCGTGGTCTCGTCGGCCGCTCGCCGGCCGACCTCCCGGCGGGGAGCTACGTGTTCTTCCGCCCGGTGAACACCGAGCGGGGCATCCTCGTCGCGAACGTGGGATCGGCGAAGTACTCCGGGGACGAGAACCACGTCCCGGCGGAGCCGTACATCCACGGCGTCGGGACACGGAAGGCGCTGGTCTACTCGAACGGCGGCGCGCGCGTCTACGTGTGAGCGTTCGTCGAAGAAACCTCGGGCGACCGACTGCCCCGGTCGGGCTCATCTCCGCCGGCCGAGCGTCCCCAGGGCGCGGCGGAACAGCGACAGTTCCCACGCGATCCAGGCCGTCACGACGGCCATCGTCCCCCCGAGGACCGCCATCTCGGGGAAGTGCATCCACGGCGGCAGGACCCACCGGACGGCCGCGACCAGCGGCGCCGGGAGGAGCGTCCACAGGATACGACCGGGACTGAACCCGCCGGTCGGCGCGTCCCCACCACTCGACTCGCCTGATGACCCCTCGCTCGGCGCCGCTCCACCGTCCGCCGACGCCCCACCGCTGCCGTCGGTCTCGGACGGTTCGACGGCCGGCCCGCCGCGGCTCTCCGGCCCCGTCCCGAGTCGCTCGGCCTCGTAGGGACGGTGGACGGTCGCGCTCCAGACCACCTCGCCGTCCCCGTCGACCTCGAGCACCCTGGCGTTCCGCGTGTCGGTGATCAGGGTGTGCCCGTTCGGGAGCCGGTCGGCGTCCCGCGGCCAGGAGAGCCCCGCGGCGTAGGTCCAGGTTCGCTCCCACTCGCCCTCCGACCGGTGGTACTCGACGATCCGGTCGTTGTCCGAGTCCGCGACGAGCAGCGACGGTCCGCCGTTTTCCGGACCGATGTAGTCCGGGTTGTGCTGCTCCTTGAGGATCCCGTGTGCGTCGTCGCGGCCGAGCGTCCAGTTCGACACGACGCCCGTCTCGCGGTCGATGCGGACGACCTGGTCCATGTTCCGCACGCTGGCGACGAGGTCGCCGTCCGGGAGCTCCTCGACGTCGTTCATGTGCGTCCAGTCGCCGTCCGGGTCGCCGCCGGCCGACGGCGGGTACGTGCTCTCCGCCTCCCACGTCCACACCGTCCGTCCGGTCGAGACGTTCACCACCTGCACGCTGTCCCGGGCGATGTCGGCGACGGCGTACTCGGTCGCCGAAAGCCGGTCGACGTCGTGCCAGCGGCCCCCTTCCGTGACGTTCGTGTAGAGCCGCCGGACCTCCCCGCTATCGAGGTCGACCGTCTCGATGGCGTTCAGCACCCCCGGACTGCCGGGGTTGGGGTACGTCGCGACGTAGACGACCCGGTCGGAGGGACCTGGAAGCGGGTCGACGTCCCAGTAGTCGTTGGCGCTCCCGTTGAAGTAGCGCACCCGACCCGCCGCGTCGAAGGCGATCATCTCGCCGTCGTTCCCCTTCAGGAGGGACGCCCGGACCGACTGCGTGGTGACGACGGTCGTTCCCTCGCGCGGCGCCACCAGCGGTTCGCGCTCCACCACGGGACGTTCCATCGCCCGCTCGAACCGGTCCGTCCCGCTGGTCACCTGGTACGAGCGGTACTCCCCGCCCAGGTAGAGGACGCTGCCGAGGACCAGGAGCAGGACGACGGCGCGCACCCCGGTCGACCGTTCCATCACTCGGTGGTCGCCGGAACCCGTAATAATAGTGTGGACGACCCCCGGCGCGACGGCCGTGGAAGGCGGGGCGGGAGGGCGTCGCGTGTCGGGAGCGACCGGAAGCGGTCCTCGCCGAACGGGAACGCCTTTACCCGCGCCGGGGGGACCCACCGCTACCCGAATGGTCCCAGCCGGCTCCGCCCCACGGCCCGACGGTCCGCGGAACGTCGTCCTCGTCTCCCTCGAGAGCGTCCGCGCGGACCACTGCGGGTTCTGTGGATACGGCCGGAACACGACACCCAACCTCGACCGCATGGCCGAGGCCGGCGCGGGGTTCCACGAGGCCGTGACCGCCGGCGGGTCCACGCCGGCGTCGATGACCGCGGTCCACACCGGGGAGTACCCCCTGACCGACCCGAAGGACACCGACCCGGGGAGCTGGCGGGCCGAACTCCGACCGAAGCGGACCGTCGCGTCCGCGCTCTCGGCCGCGGGCTACCGGACCGGCGCGTTCGTTCCCAACGCCTTCGTCTCGAGCTACTTCGGCTTCGGCCGCGGGTTCGAGGACTACCACGACTTCCTCCCCGAGGACGAGGACGTCCGGATGGCCGGCTCGAAGACCGGGTCCGATACCTCGCTCGGCGGCCAGCTCCGCACGGTCGCCGGCAACGCGAGGCAGGTGCTCGAGGGGCAGACCCCGTTCCACAAGCGCAAGTGCTGGGAGGAGTACTACGATGACGTCGTAGAGTGGGTCGAGCGCGACGACGACCGGCCGTTCTTCCTCTGGGTCTTCCCCGAGGAGACCCACACGCCCTACATCCCGCCCGCAGCCCGACGCGACCTCCCGACGACCGCCTCGTATCTCCTCCGGCACGCGTCGTTCCTGAAGAAGCTCTGGGTCGACCAGCGCTCCTCGTTCTCGCTCACCGAGCGCCAGCGCGAGCGGCTGATCGCCCAGTACGACGACCTCCTCCGGTACGTCGACGAGTTCCTCGGCCGACTGCGCGAGGACCTCGCCGCGTACGACCCCGTCTTCGTCGTCCACGGCGACCACGGCGACGGTTTCGGCGAACACGGCTTCTACGAGCACCCGCAGGCGCTCTACGAGGAGCTGATACACGTCCCGCTGGTCGTCCACGACACCGCGGATGGGACCGACACCGTCGGGGACACGACTGCGGACGGCCGGTCGACCCCGGTGAGCCTCCGGTCGCTCCCGGCCACCCTCGAATCGGTCGCCGGCGTCGAGCGGACGTTCGAGGGGCCGTCGGTCCTCGAGGCCGACGAGCCGTACGTGGTCGCCAAGGTGACCGAGGGCGACCGGCGGAAGGTCGCCGTCAGGGGCACCCGGTGGAAGTACCTCTCGCAGGACCGGGACGAGGGGGCGCTGTTCGACCTCCGCGCGGACCCGACCGAACAGGTCGACCGGAGCGACGAGTACCCCGAACTGGCCGGCGAACTGGCGAGGGTCGCGCGCCGGCACCGGACGGCCGACCGCGAACGACTCGTCGTCCGGTCGCACCTCTCCGATCTCGACGGGATCTGAGACGAGGGTACCGGGGCACAAAGGTCTAAGTCGGAGGGCTCGAACTGGAGTCCGTATGTGGGGCAGGCGTGACCGTCGGGGTCACAGAGCGGTCACCTGTGTCGCGTGCGGGACCGAACTCCCCCGGTCGGACGCACGCGAGTACGACAAGCTCGGCGACCGCTACGACCGGCGGGACAAGGAGTTCGAGTACCTCTGCAAACCCTGCTATCGCGACCTCTGTCACCAGCCCCGGCGGGGGCTCGAGGACCTGCTCGTGGAGTCGGGCGCGGGCGAACTGCCCCGGGACCGGTTCCTCGCGGCGTTCGCCGCGCTCGCCGAAG
>JBEPXB010000188.1:0-5947 GCA_041642135.1 Halobacteriales archaeon
GACGACCGTCGTGTCGACGGCCGAGAGGAGTCCCGCGATGCGGTCCCGTAGCGTGAGGTCCTCGGCCGGCCCGCGGAGGGGGAAGCCGTCGACCCGCCGGTACCGGACCTCGCCGTCGCCCGAGAGCCGGAACAGCGCGGGGCCGCCGGCCCACCAGAGTTCGATCCGCGGGGCGACCGCCCGGACCGGGTAGGCGTCGGTGTCGACGGCCGTGTCGACGACGCGGTACCGCGAGGCGTTCGGCGCGACGGTCGCCCGGCGGGTCGTCCGCCGGAGGGCCGTCCCGTCCGAGCGGGTGACGTTCAGGGTCCGAACGAGTCGGAACGTCCGGTTCGAGAGCCCTCGGCGGTGGACGGTCGCGAGCCGGAACGGCTCCTCGACACCCGTGCCGGTCACCCCGGGGGCGAGCTCCTCCTCCGTCCGTGGTGTCGGCGTCGCGGCCCGCGGCGTCGGTGTCGCGGCGGCCGTCGGGGGACTCGTCGGGACCGCCACCGGCGTCAGCGTGTCGGTCCCCGCGCGGGTGTCCGTCGGCGCCGTGCCACATCCGGCGAGCAGACAGCAGAGGGCCACCGCGACCCGCGGACCGAGGGACGTCATCCGCCCGTCGTGACGTCGGCCCTCGTCGCCACGTCGGCCGACGGCCCTCCGAGCGCGGCGTCGTACCACGGCGGCCGGTCGGTCGGGGTCGACCCCACGGCGACGTACCGGCGCACCTCGACGACGGAGACCGGCATCCCGTCGACGGTCGCGTCGAAGCGGACCGACGCGCGGACGACTCGCCCGCCGGGCTCGACCCGGACCTCGGCCGTCGCGTTCCGGGAGTCGGCGAGCGGTGGCGGCGCCCAGACCACCTCGGATCGCTCGAGCCCGCGACCCGAGAGGACGAGCGTCCCGTTCGGGTGACTCACGACGCGCCAGGTCTCGAACGCCTCGAAGAGCGACCGGAGGTGGTCCGCGTCGTCGGGATCCGTCAGCGGCCCCCCGGGCGGCGGGTCCCGGTCGACCTCGTAGCCCACCTCGCCGCCGGTCACCTGCCTGGTCACCGTCCGCTCGGGCTCGTGGTAGGTGTGCCGGCGGTCGACCGGGGTGGGGCCGTCCCACCCCCACGTCTCGGTCCCCGTCCGCACCTCGTGGTAGGCGTCGCGGTCGGGCGCGACGCGTCGCTCCCACCTCGCGTCGAGGAGGATCCCGACGGGACCGGTGACCACCCGACGCCCGAGTGCGGTGAACGACCGGTCGGCGAGTCGCGCTTCGTGACGCTCGGCCAGTGGGGCGAGCCGCTCGCCGTCGACGCCCTCGCGAACCGTCGGGCTCCTGTCGGTCGGGACCGGCGCCGGCGTGACCGTCTCGGGGGCCGTTCCGACCCGGCCACCCGGCGCCGTGGCGCCGCCACAGCCGGCGAACAGGACTGCCAGACAGAGCGCGGCGCGAGCGAGTACTCGCACCGTCAGTCACCTCCGCCGTCGGCGCTTTCGCTCGCACCATTCACGCTCGCGTTCGCCTCCGAGATCCACCCCGGCTTCCCGACCGTGACGTTCCCGGTCCCGAGTCGGTGTATCCGACGCACGCGGATCCGGTCCCCCCCGAACGTGGCGTCGAACGCCAGTGCGTAGGACCGGACGACGCCCCGTTCGTCGACCCGGGCGACCATCGAGGCGTTGCGCGGCTCCGTGAGCAGCGGCGGGAAGACGAGCTCCTCCGGCGCCCCGATCCGCGACCCGCGAAGCCGGTAGACCGTCGTCCCGTTCGTGCTCGCGTTCCCGACCACGCGGAGGTCGACCGCGGCGAGATCGGACCGGACGCTCTCGGACTGCGTGGGGTCGCGGACCGGCCCGCCGGACGCGGCCCGGTTCTGTCCCCAGTAGCGCTCGACCCGGCCGTCGTTCACGAACCGGTTTCGGACGACCGGCTCGCTGTACCAGACGTCGATCAGGGCGTACGTGCCGGCGATCGGCCACTCGCGGCTCGACCGCTCGAGGCGGGTGAACCGGTAGGTGCTGGCCTCCGGGGCAACGGTGGCACGGATGCCGACGGTGTTCAGCGTGGTCGTCGTCGCCGCGTCGCCACCGCTCCCGGGGTCGACCGCGCCACACCCCGCGAGGACGACCGCCACGGCGAGGAGCAGCACCGTCGCCCGGGACACGCTACGACCGGACCTCCCGCGAACGAGTCGACGGTTCGCGCTCCCTCGGGTCGTACTTCGAGCGCGGTTCCAGCAGGGGAGGCGCTCGCATCACTCCGCCCAGTCCGGGTCCGTCCGCGGCGGCGAGAACACGTCCACGCCGAGCACCGTCTCCTCGCCACGGTTCTCCGCGCCGTGGGCCTCCTCCCCGGCGAGCACGTAGCCGTCGCCGGGACCGACGACCACCTCCTCGGGGTCGTCCTCGTCGCCGAGGAGGAACGTGAGCTCGCCCTGTGCGATGAAGCCCGCCTGCTCGTGCGGGTGCTCGTGGAACGGAACGACCGCGCCCGGTTCGATGTGGAAGTGCTGGACGCTCGTCTGCTCGCCCGCCGCCAGCTGGGTCAGGTGTGCCTTCGGGACCGCCTCGACCGTCCGGTTGTCCGCGAGCCGTTCGACGTCCATGGCGAGCGGTACGGACGGTCGAACCTAAAAACCGAGGTCCACACGGGGGACCGCTCGGCCGGATACGGCGTGGCAGCACGCGCCGTCTCCCGGACCCCGTCGCACCCCGCCCGTCGCACCCCTGACCGATCCCCGCAGACTACCGGCCTTGTCTACCCGGGAAAGAGCTAATATTTATCGGCAACAACATCTGGTTAGTATGTCGACAGGCACCCGCATGGAGGCAGAGCTGTTCGGGCGCGACGTCACCTTCGAGTACTCGGAGACGTGGATCGGCTACTCGATGGTGGGCCTCAGGGTCGTGATGGGGTGGGTACTGCTGCAGGGCGGGCTCACGAAACTGGTGACGTACCTCGATTCGAACCCCGACAACAACTGGACGGCGGCGGGTTACCTCGCCAACGCCGTCCCGCCGGGAAACCCGTTCGGAGGGGCGTTCGCCGCGATGGCCGGCAACCCGCTGGTCGACATCCTCAATATGTGGGGACTCACCCTCACCGGCCTGGCGCTCATCCTCGGGGTCCTCGTCCGCTGGAGCGCCTTCTGGGGTGCCGTCATGATGCTGTTCTACTGGGCGGCGGCCCTTCAGGGCGGCCTGCTGGCGGGCCTCCCGCTTGCGCACGGCTGGGTCGTCGACGACCACATCGTCTACGCGGCCCTGCTGTTCGGCCTCGGCGCGTTCGGCGCCGGCCGTATCCTCGGACTCGACGCCCGCATCGAGAAGACGAGCTTCGTGAGGAACAACCCCTGGCTGCGCTACTTCCTCGGATAGGCGGGCAGGGGAACCACAGGTTAAACCCCGGTGGCGCCCCACGCTCGACCATGTACGCGGTCGTCGGCTGCAACCGGTGTGGGGCGCTGTGGGTCGTCGAGGGCCGTCCCGACTCGACCGGCTGCCCGCGGTGCGAGAAGCGTCACCGGTTCGAGCGGCTGAAGAAGTTCGCCGAGGCGGAGTCGGCCGACGCGGCCCGGGAGGCGAGGTCGAGGCTCGTGGCGGAGCGGGGCGGCCACGGGGAACAGCACGAGTCCATAGAGGAGTTCTCGGCGCTCGGCGAGGCCGCCGACCGCGCCGGGGTGAGCGACGGGGAGTTCCTCCGGGCGTCGGGGGTCGACGCTGACGCCGTCGCCGAGGCCGGCGCGCGCGCCGAGACCGGGCAGGGGGGGTCGCGGAGCCGTCGGCAGGTCGTCCTCGACGCGCTCGACGATCTGGACCGTCCCACCGAGTCGGCGGTGATCGAGTACGCGGCCGACGCGGGCGTCCCCGAGTCGTACGTTGAGGTGGCGCTCGACCGGCTCTCCCGGGCCGGCGAGGTGATCGAATCCGACGGCCGCTACCGCCGGCTATGAGCAGTTCCGGCACCGGGGTCGCGAACCGGCTCCGCGAGCTGGACTTCTGGCCGGTCGCCGTCGGCGTCCTCGTCGGGCTCGCGGGGCTGTTGTTCCTGCTCGAGGGGGTCGTCGACCCGTTTCCGGTGGGGGAGTTCCGCGTCCGGCCCGTGGCGCTCTCCGCGGTGTCGCTCGCGCTCGGACTGGACCTCGGGGCCTTCGTCTTCCTCGGCCGGGGCCGACGGCTGCTCGGCCTCGCACACGCCATCGGGGGCGCCGGGTTCACCGCCCTGGTGATCGCCGTCGCCATCGACTCGGGAACGCTCGCCGTCTCCGCCGTGCTCGTCCTCGGGGGCGGAATACTCTTTCTCACCTACGAGACCTACCGGACCCGGCGCGGGGACCGGTAGGGGGGCGCGGGAGGGACGGGTACTCAGCCGGCACAGAGGGCCCTCCAGAGGGTCAGTGCGGCGGCCAGCGCCGCGAGCGCGGCGCGGAGCACGCGGAGACGATACAGACGGGTCTCGTCGGTGGTGTCGTTCTCGGGCATGGGTGGACGCCCGCGGGGGGTGGCCCCGGCGGGCACTCGGAATCGGTCACGGTGTCGATTAAACCAATGCCAGCACCGCGGTGAAACTAGAGGCGGGTGTCGGTTCCGGAAGTTCCGGTTCGTGACTCAGCGCCCGAGTTCCTCGTGGGCGCTCGCGAGGTGCGAGGCCGCGAGCGCGCCCATCAGGGAGAGTTCGCCCGCGAGCGCCCCCGCCGCGATGACCTCGGCGAGCGCGTCGGCGTTCGCCCCCGGCGGATCGCCGCCGCCGCGGACGCCCACCACGTCGAGCGCCTCGGACTGTGTGGGGAGCTTCGTCCCGCCGCCGACGGTGCCCACCTCCAGCGACGCCAGCGTTTCCGAGGCGTACAGCTCGTCCCCGCGGACGTCGAGGGTGGTGATGGCGTTCGAGCCCTCGACGACCTGCGCGGCGTCCTGGCCGAGCGCGAGGAACGCGGCGGCGACGACGTTCGCCGCCTGGGCGTTGAACCCCAGGGAGCCGGCCTTGGCCGACCCGACGAGGTTCTTCCGGGTGTTCGCCTCGACCATCGCTTCGGGAGTTGTTTTGAAGCGGTCCTCGACGAGTTCGCGCGGGAGGACCACGTCCGCGGAGACCGTCCGACCGCGCCCCTCGACGGCGTTGATCGCCGCCGGCTTCTTGTCCGTACAGAGGTTGCCCGAGAGCGCGACGAGCGAGGCGGGCGTCTCCCGCTCGACGAGTTCACAGGCCGCCTGGGTCGCGATGGTCGCCATGTTCATCCCCATCGCGTCCTTCGTGTCGTAGCCGAACCGGAGGAAGACGGAGTCGCCGACGACGTACGGCGTCACCTCGCGGAGTTCGCCGTGGCTCGTCGTCGACTCGGCGGCCTCGCGGAGCGCGTCCTCGTTCTCGCGGACCCAGGAGACCACCTCGCTCGCCTCCGCGACGTCGTGGACCCGGAAGACGGGTGCGCGGGTCATCCTCGATTTCAGCACCCTGGCGGTCGCGCCGTCGGCCGCGCGGATCGCCGAGGCGCCACGGTTGACGCTCGCGAGGAGCGCGCCTTCGGTGGTCGCCATCGGGAGCCAGTACTCGCCCTCGGCGGCGGCGCCGTCGACGGGGAGCGGCCCGACGACGCCCATCGGCACCTGCGCCGCGCCGACCATGTTCTCGACGTTCGGGTCGGCCCGCTCCGCCGGGAACGAGTAGTCCCCGACCGTGGAGAGGTCGGCCCCCGTCTCCGTCTCGAGGAGGCGTCGGCGGGCCGTGGTGGCCGTGTCGGCGTCGGCGTGGTCCTCGAGTTCGTGGAGCCGCAGTTCGCCCTCGCGGACCCGCTCGGCGAGCGCGTCGGCATCGGTGTCGGTCATGGCCGCCCGGTCGACGGGCGGGCGCCTAAGGGTTGTCACTCGGCACGCGGCCCGGTACCGGGGCGTCCGGGTGTTCGGGTCCGGGGTCCGCGATCCGCCGACCGGCCGCGGACACTGAAGTGGTCCGGCGTAAACGGTTATCT
>JBEPXB010000189.1:0-5943 GCA_041642135.1 Halobacteriales archaeon
GGTCTCCGGACCGAGGTCTGCCTCGCGCGGGAGGTGGGCCGCCGGACGGAGGTCCCGGTCCCCCGCGTCGTCGCGACCGGGACCGTCGAGGGAGCCGAGTACGTCCTCGCAGAGCGGGCCGGCGGCGAGGACCTCCACGCCCGGTTCGTCGGCCTCGAACCCCGGGTCCGAGAGGCGGTCGTCCGGTCTCTCGGCCGCTGGCTCGCCGAGCTCCACGCGGCCTTCGACTTCGAGGGGTACGGGCCCGTGACGCTCGCCGACGACGGCGAACGGCTCGTCGTCGCCGAACCGTCGACAGACTGGCGGGCGTGGTTCTCGGACTACGTCGAGCGGGCGCTCTCGCGGCTCCGCGACGGCCCCGGGGAGGGTTTCGACGGCCTCGTCCCGCGGGTCCGCGAGGTGGTCGAGACGGGTCTCGAGGGCCTGCCGGCCCGTCCTCCTGCGAGGCTGTTCCCGTGGGACCTCCGTCCGGGCAACGCCACCGTCGCCGACGGGGCGGTCACGGCGCTGCTGGACTGGGGCGACCCGCTCGCGGCCACCCGGGGGCTCTCCGTGGCGAAGACGGCGTACGTCACCGTCGACTGGTACCTGTCCGACCCGGACGCGACGGAGGGACTCCGGACGGCGTTCCTCGAGGGGTACCGCGACCGGCTCGCCCTCCCGGAGCGATCCGGGTCGGAACGGCGGCTCTACCGCCTCGCGGCCGTCGCCGCCTCGGCCGTCGACTCCCGGGGTCGCGTCACCCGCCCGCGCTACCCGGAGCTCGAGGACGCGGACGCCGTCGAGTTCCACCGCCGGCACCTCCTGGCGGCACTGAATGGTGAAACGCGCGTTTGAGCGTACGTTCGGTTGATTACCCTCGGGTCTGTACGGACAGTTGCCGCCCGGGGGACGCCCCCTCCCCCGGGACGCCCGGTCTTCCCCCCGCCCGGGCGTGAGACGGAGCGCCGACCGACCACCGGGCCGGGTCCTCCACCCGGCCACACCCCGCTTCCAGCCTGTCACCCCCAGTCACACCCGCCTACCCACCAACCCACCCTCCTTCCCCCACCTCGGTGGTCGGGGCGCGCCGCCCACGGCACGGTTCCTCTTCGGAGAGGTGGATTCAAACGGCCGCCCACACAACCGAGCGGTATGTCCGGGTCGGAGCTCGCCGAGCGGGTCAGGGAGACGCTCGACGTCGACCGCGAGGAGTTCGATCGGCGGGTCGAAAGGGAGGTCGATGACCTGAAACGCGAGCTCCACGAGGGGACGTTCGACAATCCCCAGGCCATCGTCGGCCTCGAGTACGAGTTCTACGCGGTGAACGCCGAAACGGACGCGCTGATGCGCGTTCCTCGCCGGCTCCTCGAGTTCATCGGCTTCGAGAAGGAGCTCGGGCTCCACAACGCGGAGATGCAGACGGCGCCACAGCCGCTCTCGGCGTACGGCCTGCGCGCGACGACTGCGGAGGTACAGGCCAAGCTCGACGCCGCCCAGCGCGAGGTCCGCAACGAGGGGATGCGCCTGGTCAGCGACGGTATGTGGACGGTCCCGCCGATCGGCGAGACGGCACAGTCGTACCTCGCCGACAGCGTCGAGGAGAACGGGGTCACGCTGGCGACGAACATGTCCGACTCGGTCCGCTACCACGCGATGGCCAACACCGAGTTCGGCGCGTCGATGGCGCTCTCGGCCCCGCACGTCGACCTCGACGCCGACACGGTGATGCCGGAGAGTCTCATCACCTCGATCCAGCCCCACTACCAGGTGCCACAGGCCGAGGACCTCCCCGAGTACTTCCGGTACGCGCTGCGGGTCGCCGGCCCGCTCGTCGCCCTCGGCGTCAACTCGCCGTTCTTTCCCCCGGACCTCTACACGGCCGACCCGGAGGTGGTGCTCGCGGACTGCCCGATGGAGAACCGGATCGACGTCTTCGAGTCGGTTCTCAACCCGCCGGGGGATCCCAAGGTCCGCTTCCCCGAGGACATAGAGACCGTCGAGGAGGCGGTCGACGCCGTCGCAGAGGACCGGACGGTCGTCCCGATGCTCCAGGAGCCGACGGGTCGGTTCGACGACCGCTTCGCGCACTTCCGGCACAAGCACGGCACGTTCTGGCGGTGGGTCCGCCCGGTGTTCGACGGCGCCTCCCGGCAGGCCGCCAACGCCCGCATCGAGTTCCGACCGCTCCCCTGCCAGCCGACCGTCCGTGACTCCGTGGCCTTCCTCGCGACGTTCGCCGGGCTGATGGAGTCGCTCCCGACCCGCGAACACCCCGTCTACGGCATGGACTGGGCCGACGCCCGCGAGAACTTCTACGCCGCCGTCCAGGACGGGCTCCGCGCGGACCTCGAGTGGATCACCCGCGACGGCGACCCGACGGTCGACCCAGACCTCGTGTTCGGCGAACTGTTCGAGCACGCCCGCGACGGCCTCTCGCTTCGCGGCCTCGACGAGGACGAGGTCGACTACTACCTCCGGCCGCTCGAACGCCGGTTCGAGGAGGACATCACCCCCGCGCGCTGGAAGTACCGGGACGTCAGCGAGCGGTACGCCCGGGACGTACCGTTCACCGAGGCGGTCTGGGGAATGCAGGCCGACTACGTCGACGAACAGGCGGAGACGCTGGTCGAGGGCTGTTTCACCGACTGGCTCTAGCAGGACGGGGTCGCTCGTGTTACGGTTTCGATACGGGACCCGAGGCCGTCTCGAAAGCCCCGATCCGTTCGGTCCGACCCGACAGCGGTTCTCCGGTCGATGGACGCTCATCGGGACTCCACCTCCCGATGGGGAAAACGCCTTGACCGCCCTCGCCTTCCGAGTCGACATGGACGAACGCGACGCGCCGACGGCCCAGTCCCTCCTCCGTCGGGCCTGCGAGAAGCACGCCGACCGACCGATCGCCACGTTCGAGGGCGAGACCCTGACCTACGGGGAGGCGTGGGAGCGGGGTGGACGACTGGCGGCCGCACTCGCCGACCGCGGGGTCGAGCCCGGCGAGTACGTCGGGGTGATGATGTCGAACCAGCTCGAGTACCTCGTCGCCAACTTCGCCTGCGTCCGCGGGGGGTACGTCAACGTCCCGATGAACGACATGCTCACCCCCGAGGAGTTCTCCTACATGCTCTCGGACTCCGGGGCGAGGGTCGCCATCGCCGGTGGAAACTTCACCGACACGCTCGCGGACCTCGAACCGGGTCTGCCGGATCTGGAACTCTCGGTCGCCGTCGAGAACCCGGTCGGCGAGCAGGTCACCCTCGACTCGCTGGTCGACGAAGCCGAGGCGGCCCGCGACGTCGAGCGCGGCCCGGCGGACATGCTCCGGCTGTGCTACACCGGCGGGACGACGGGCAAGCCGAAAGGTGCCCGACACACTCACGGCACGCTGGCGATGGACATGCTCGCCCACGTGATGGCCCTCGAGATCCGCGACGCCGAGGAGGTGCTCGTGACGACGCCGCTGCCCCACGCCGCGGGCTACATGCACCTGGCCGCGCTCACCCAGGGCGCACACCTCACCCTCACCCAGGGGTTCGACCCCGCCGAGTTCCTCGAGATCGTCGATTCCGAGCCGGTCTCCTGGACGTTCCTCGTCCCGACACAGATCTATCGGCTCCTCGACCACGAACGGCTGGAGGCGACCGATCTCTCGAGCCTCGAGACGGTCGTCTACGGGGCGGCGCCGATCACCGCCGAGCGGCTCGCCGAGGCCCTCGACGCCTTCGGCGACGTGTTCGTCCAGATCTACGGCCAGACCGAGATGCCCGACATCGGGATGGTGCTCCCGAAGGGCGATCACGTGATGGGCGAACCACAGGTCGAGTCCTGCGGCAAGCCCGCCGCGATGGTCGACGTCGGCATCGTCGACCCCGACCGCGAGGACCTCGTCTTCCGTGAAGTGGGTGAGGCGGGCGAACTGGTGATGCGCTCGCCGTACGTGATGGACGGCTACCACGAGAAGCCCGAACAGACCGACGAGACGCTGGTGAGCGGGTGGTTGCGGACCGGCGACATCGCCCGTCGGGACGAGGCGGGGTACGTCTACCTGCTCGACCGCGCCAAGGACATGATCATCTCCGGGGGAATGAACGTCTACACCACCGAAGTCGAGGACGCCCTCGACGAGCATCCCGGAGTGAAGCAGGTAGCGGTCATCGGAGTTCCCCACGAGGACTGGGGCGAGGCCGTCCACGCCGTCGTCGTCAGGGAGGGTGATCTCACCGCCGAGGAACTGACCGAGTTCGCGGACGGAAAGCTCTCGGCGTACAAGAAGCCCAAGAGCGTCGAGTTCGTCGAGGAGATCCCGACGACGCCGTACGGCAAGATGGACAAGAAAGCGCTTCGAGAGCCCTACTGGGAGGACGCGGACCGCGAGATCAGCTGATCGAAGCCAGTCCGAACGAGTCAAGCGATCGGTACAATCCGTCGATCAGTAGCCGACGACCCCACTGCCGTCAAGCGCCGAGGAACTTCGCGAGTTCTCGCAGGTCGAGCTGAGTCGTCAGCCGCGTCGCTTTCGACGGGACCTTCGCGTCGAACGCGAACGGCTCGTCGTCCTCGAAGGCGAGCATTCTAGGAGTCGCAGCGAGCCTAGTCCACAGGATCCGGGCAATGTCACGACCCCGTTGTGTCGGCGAAATCCGCTCGGGACCGCCGTACGCCCGACGGACACGGGCACTCTCTTGCGCGTGGGCGTCGTCACCGGCCGTTCGTTTGTTCTCCGGGTACATCCGGTTCCCGGCGACGAGATGGGGAACGTGCTCGAACGAATATCGCCGTCCGAGGTAGAGCCAGTACTCGAGGTCCATGCTGTAGTCGAGATCGGTATTTAGTCCACGATCGCCGACGACGTAGTCCCGGAAGAAGGTCGCCGGCTGCGGGATCGAGTAACTCCGCCGCAGGCGGTCGTAGTCCCAGTCGAGCGCGTGTCGGATCCGTCGTATCTCGCCGTCCCGGCCGATCTCGACGTGATCGCCGTAGAGCACGTCGGCGTCCGGTCGCGCCTCGAACTCCCCGACCATCCGTTCGACCGTGTCCCGGTAGAAGTAGACGTCGTCGGAGTTGAGCCACCCGACGATCTCGCCGGACGCTCGCTCGAACCCCTTGTTGATAGCGTGGCTCTGGCCCTCGTCGGGTTCCGAGACCCACTTCAGGTCGTAGTGCCGATCGTCGTCGGTTTCCCCTTCGAACCGGCGGAGAATGTCGACGGTACCGTCGTCCGAACCGCCGTCGAAGACGAGGTGTTCTATGTTCGGGTGGGTCTGGTTGCGAACCGAACGAAGCGTATCCTCGATGAAATCTGCCTGGTTGTAGGAAGGTGTGATTATTGTAAGATCATTATACCGATTCATTTTATATAATCGAGTAAGTTTAATGACAGACTATACAAATTCTGAATATAAAAAGCCGACATAAGTTTAGGGATTATTCCAGTATCCGGTATATTAGAAGTATAATTACGCATATCATTAGTCAATTGACCATCATGCTCCCGGAATCCAGAGATAACTGTTCCCACCTGCTTAAGATCACTCCTCTCTGCAAATTTCATCCATAAATAATAATCTCCTGCTAATCCAGCGTCTTCCGGGAAGCCCCCCTTTTTATTCCAAAGAGTATCAGTCCAAAACATGGATTCCTGTTGCATCCATCCGAGCGCTCCACCGTGATACCACCCTTTTTTTATCCACTTTCTACGGAAGTGTGGACGTAACGGGTTCACGTAGTAAAGGATCCCGTTTTCGTTCCAATGTGCTGGATGGCCAGTAATCCACTCAACTCCCTCTTGTGTGAGATGTTCAACCGCGATCTCTACTGCCCATGGTAAATACATGTCGTCTGAATTTAACCATGCATAAATATCTCCAGATGCCATATCAAATCCCTTCTCAATAGCATCATACATCCCATCGTCTGGCTCAGAGATCCACTTCATATCATATTCCCCCTCAAATTCTTTAATTA
>JBEPXB010000190.1:0-5934 GCA_041642135.1 Halobacteriales archaeon
CGCGGCGGCCCCGACACCGGTGGTATTGAATACGAGGGACGTTCCGTACGTACTAACGGATGAAAGGTATCATCCTCGGCGGCGGTCGGGGAACCCGACTCCGCCCGCTGACACACACCGGCCCGAAGCAGCTCATCCCGGTTGCGAACCGGCCGGTCATCGAGTACGCCGTCGAGGACCTCCGCGAGGCGGGGGTCACCGAGGTCGCGGTGGTCCTCGGGAACAAGGGGCGCGAGGCGATACAGTCCCACCTCGGCGACGGCTCCGCGTTCGGCGTCGACATCACCTACGTCGTCCAGGGGAACCCCCTGGGGATCGCCCACGCGGTCGGCTGTTGTCGGGACTTCGTCGGCGACGACGACTGCGTGGTCTACCTCGGCGACAACGTCCTCAAGCGGGGGATCGCCGAACTCGTCGGGAGCTTCGAGGCGGGAGCGCACGTCGCCGGCATCGCGCTCCAGCACGTCGAGAACCCCGGCCGGTTCGGCGTCGCCGACGTCGACGACGCGGGCCGGGTCCGCGCGCTGGTCGAGAAGCCCGAGGAGCCGCCGAGCGACCTCGCGCTCGTGGGCGTCTACGTCTTCTCCCCCGCGGTGTTCGACGCCATCGAGGCGATCGAGCCGTCCTGGCGCGACGAACTCGAGATCACCGACGCCATCCAGTGGCTGCTCGAGAACCGGGGCACCATCGACTCGCACGTCGTCGAAGGGTGGTGGAAGGACACCGGCAAGCCCGAGGACATCCTCGACGCCAACCGGCTCCTGCTCGAGGACATCGAGAACGAGGTCGCCGGAACGGTCGCCGACGGCGCGGAGGTCTCGGGCCGGGTCGACCTCCACGAGGGGGCGAGGGTCGAGGCCGGTGCCGTCGTCAGGGGACCGGCCTCCATCGCGAGCGGCACGGTGATCGAGGCCGGCACGTACGTCGGGCCCTACACCTCGATCGGCCCGGACTCGCGGCTCGCCGGCGCACAGATCGAGAACTCCGTCGTCGTCGGCGAGACGGCCATCACCACTGGGGAGCGGTTCGTCGACAGCCTGATCGGCCGCGGCGCGACCATCGGGAGCGCCGACGGCCGCCTCCCGACCGGCAACCGTCTCGTCGTCGGCGAGAACTCGCAGCTCGAACTATGAGGGTGTTCACGCTCACCTGTGCCGACTGCGGGACCATCGTGGCCGCCAACGAACTCGAGCGCCGCCGCGTGATGCACTGTCCCGGCCTCGACTGTGGCGCGACGCTACGGTTCGCCGACCTGCCCCAGGAGGCGCGCTCGGCGTTTCTCGAGAACCGGGAGCAGTACCGATTATGACATCCTCCTCGCCGTAAACGGCGAGGTTTCCCCATCCGCGCTCGGGGTCGCTCCGGCCATCGCACCACCGAAAACGGTGCGTGGGACTCCGGTGCGTCCGACGGGGGCAAATCCACCCGCTTGCGCGGGGTGTCTCGGTTCGTGCGCTGTACGTGAGTCCCGTGAGGGATGTGGCGGATTCGGCGTCCCGAAGGACGCGGTATCTCCTTGCACCGTGCATCCCCGCCATCCACGAGGGAGTTGGGGGATGCCCCCGGGCGCCGATTTCTCCGCGTCCGGGCACGGGTCGTGCCATCGACCTGCCTCGTCTTTCTGCCACGGTGACGAGGCTCAATCGCGGCAGGCTCGCGTTGTTGATGCCTACCTTTCGGCGGGTGCGCCGGTGGACGTGGGTCCGGTCGAAGGTGTGTTATCGACCACGCCGACGGGAGGAACGCCAAACCACCTCCAGTTTTCCGCGTTGAGTTACCGGAGAGACGATCCCCGACTGCATAAAAACACGGTTTGGGGGCGGAAGTGGTCGGATTCACGCCCGCCGTGAACGGCGGGACTCTCTCCTTGATTCAGGTAGGTTCCACACACCTGTTCGCCCCGCTGGCGGGCGGCCGCGACGACGCTCCCGCCGAGGAGGCCGCTCGCGCCGCCGACGAGGAGGGTCACGTCACGGCGCCCCCGCTCGCATCGCCCTCCACGTCCGTCTCCCGTGCCCGGCGCCACGCGAGGACCCGCTCGATGCCCGTCTCGAGCGGCGTCGACGCCTCCCAGCCGAGGACGTCCCGAGCCTTCGAGACGTCCGGGACGCGCCGTCGGAGGTCCTCGTAGGAGTCGCCGTACACCTCCTCGCCGTCGACGAACGCCGGCTCGAGGTCGGCCTCGGCGGCCTCGACCACCATCTCGGCGAGGTCGCTGATCCGCGTCTCCCGGGTGCTCCCGAGGTTGAACGCCTCGCCCGCGGCGCCGGGGTGGACCGACGCCCGCAGCAGCCCCTCGACGAAGTCCCCGACGTAGGTGAAACACCGGGTCTGGTCACCGCCATCGAACACCGTCGGTGGTTTCCCCGAGACGACGCGGTCGACGAACGCCGGGAGGACGAAATCGGGGCGCTGACCGGGTCCGTAGAGGTTGAACGGCCGGACGACGGTCGCCTCGAACGGCCCCTCGGCCGCGGAGAGCCCGTGGAGCATGTGCTCGCAGGCCGACTTCGACGTCGCGTACGACCACCGATCGACGGTCGGTGCCCCGAGCACCCGGTCGTCCCCCTCCGACCAGGGCACGTCCGGGTTGCGGCCGTACACCTCGGAGGTGCTGGTGAACACGAACCGGACGTCCCAGTCGGCGACCAGTTCGAGCAGCCGCTCGGTCGCGACGACGTTCACCTCCGTCACCCGGAGCGGGTCCTCGACGTAGGCGTTCACGCCGACGACGGCGGCGAGGTGGAAGACCCGGTCGAACGGGTCCCGATCCTCGAGTAACGCCTCGCGGAACGACGGCTCGGTGAGGTCCCCCTGGACGTACGAGAGCCGGTCGCCGTCGACCCGGTCGGCGTAGCGGTCCGGCGGCCCGGGCGAGAGGTCGGTGGCGACCACCTCGTCGGCCCCCGCGAGCAGGCGCGGGACGAGGTGGCGGCCGACGAACCCCGCCGCGCCGGTGACGAGCACCCGGTCGTCGGCGTTCCCGTGCGCGACGGTGCCGTCGGGTGGATCGCTTCCGTCCTCACTCACGGACACCACGCCCCACGCCGCGGTAGACGACGTCGGTTCCGTCGAAGTCGTCCCACGCGAAGACGTGCCGGCCGTCGACGACCGCGAACGAGTCGTGGCCGACGTGCTCGCGGAGGGCCTCCGGCGTGAGCGCTCGGTAGGCCTCGTGGTCGGTGGCGACCACCACGCAGTCGACGCTCGAGAGCGCCTCCGGAAGCCGGTCGGGTGTCGTTCCGAGGAGTTCCTCCACCTTCTCGGCGGGGACGTACGAGTCGGTCACCCGGACGATGGCACCCTCCTCGCGGAGCCCCTCGACGACGGGTATCGCCGGGCTGTTGCGCGTGTCGTCCGTGCCACCCTTGAACGCCACGCCGAGGACGGCGACCGTGGCCCCCGAGAGGTCGCCGCCGAGGGCTTCGCGGGTGAGGTCGACGACGTGGCCGGGCATCCGGTCGTTCACCCGCCGGGAGACCCGCGGCGTCTCGAGGTCGAGCCCGTACGTCTCCCCGAGGCTCGCGACGAACCACGGGTCCTTGTGGAGACAGCTCCCGCCGACGCCCGCACCGGGGTACATGATGTTCACGTGGTGCTGGCCCTTCGGGAGCGTGTTCGCCGCCGAGATGACCTCCATGACGTCGGTTCCGAGCCGCTCCGAGAGGAGCGCGAGCTCGTTCGCCAGCGCGATATTGAGATCGATCCACCAGTTGTCCGCGAGCTTCGCGAGTTCGGCCGCGGTCGGGTCCGAGACGGGTACCGTCTCGAGGCCGAGCGACGACCAGAACGACCCGGCGGCCTCTCGCGAGCCCGGGGAGACCCCCCCGACGACGACGGGCGTCGTCGTGAGGTCCTCGTAGGCCGACCCCTCGGCCATCCGCTCCGGACAGTACGCGAGGTGGAACTCGACGCCGGGTTCGAGTCCGGACCCCTCGGCGAGTCCCGGGGCGACGGTCCCCTCGGTGGCTCCAGCGGGTAGGGTGCTCCGGTAGACGACGAGGTCTCCTGGGTCGAGGTGCGGGGCGATGTCGGCGGTCGCAGTCTCGACCGCCGAGAGGTCCGGGTCCGCCCGCGCGAGCGGCGTCCCGACGGTGACGAGCACCGTCGGGCAGTCGGCGACCGTCGCCGGGTCCGTGCTCGCCGTGATGCGGCCCTCGTCCGCGTACCGCTCGAACCGCCCGGTGATGCCGGCTTCCTCGATGGGACACTCGCCGGCCGCCACGCGGTCGACGACCTCCGGTCTCGCCTCGACGCCCCGGACCGCGTAGCCCCCCTCGGCGAGCACGGCCGTCAGCGACGTCCCGACGTAGCCGAGTCCGACCACGGCGACCGGTCCCTCGGACCGACCGCCACCCCCCGGACCCGCTGACCCGGTGGTTGTCCCGTCCATACCCACCCGTGCCGTCCTCTGCTTGAAAACCTATCCCTCCGTTCCACCCGCGTCGGTGTTCGGGGCGGACACCGTCGCCCGCGCCACCGACAGTGTCGCCCCGAGGTCCCTCGGTCGACGGTCCACCGATCCCCGGGCGAGGGTTCAAGTACCGGAACGGGACCAATCCACCCCGTGACCTGAACGGCACGGCGGGGTGACACGCGGGCACGCGACCCCGGTCGCACGCCCGGACGGCCTCGGGGGGCCGAGCGTGGCACACCACCCCGTCGAGCGACGTGCCCGTGCCACCTGCTCGTCCTCGAAACGACGCCGCGTCCGGGTTATCGCGCCCCCGGATCCCCGGCCTCGTCGCTCTCCCGCTCTACCGGTGTGGCGGGGCGTCCCAGTCGTAGGGTATCTCGTCGGTGTCGTACGGCAACCGCTCCTCGTCGGGGTCCTCGTAGTCGTAGAGTCGGGTGGGGAAGTTGACCACCGTCGCCCGCTCGTCGCCCACCGCCTCGAAGCCGTGCCAGCAGTCCCCGGGGACCCGGAGGAGCTGCATGTTCCCCTCGCCGATGACGTACGTGTCGAGCTCACCTCGGGTGGGCGATCCCTCGCGGTCGTCGTAGATCCCCACCTTGATCCGCCCGTCGGGGACGACGAAGTGGTCGATCTGTCCCCGGAGGTGTCGGTGCCACGCCCGGACCACGCCGGGGTAGGTGACCGAGACGTACGACATCGCGGGTTCGTCCTCTCCCTCGTAGAACGCCCAGTCCGAGCGCCAGACCTCGGTGAGCGAGCCGCGGTCGTCGGCGTTGACCTGCAACTCGCGCAGTTCGACGTCGTGTATCACGGACAGGTCCAGCAGGGGAGACGGCTTACCAGTTCGGGTCCGACGGACCGGTATCTCGCGTGGAGAACGGGGCCGGGGAACGCCGCGGCTGGCCCGACTCGGCGACACCGAGAGCTCGAATCTGACGACGTCCGTCGGTCCGCAGTACGGACAGCCGCCTCGCGCGACGCGGGCGTCGTCCCGCACGACCGGCACTTGTAGACCTCGCGGACCCGACCGCTGACCGGGGCTCGGTGGTTTCGGTCGAACCGGACGCGAGTCAGACGAATCCCGCCGCTTCCAGGTAGGCCCGGACGTACGGGTGGAGGTCGTCGGGGAACGTCTCGAAGACGCGGGCCGCACCGTGCTGGTCGTCGAGGTCGAACGCCGTCGCGTCCGTCCGGACGAGGAAGCCGTTGGCGAGGTAGTGCTTCCCGCCCGCGCCGTCGACGTCCGCGTCGTCGTAGAGGTGTTCGTACGCGCCGAGTCGCTCCTCGATCTCGACTTCGACGCCGAGTTCCTCGCGGGCGACGCGGTGGACGGCCTCGACCAGCCGCTCGCCCTTGTGAACCCGTCCCCCCGGGACGAACCACTCCCCCTTCGCCGGCCGGTTCGTCCGCTCCGTGAGGAGCACCCCGTCCGGCGTCCGCACGAGGAGATCGACCGAGACGATGGGGACGGTCCGGACGACCGTGGCCCACTCCTCCTCGGGTATCCAGTCGACGCG
>JBEPXB010000191.1:0-5921 GCA_041642135.1 Halobacteriales archaeon
GGCGTCGGCCCCCCCGGGCCCGTCGACGAGGACGACCCGCTCGACGTCGGTCGCACCGGGGTCGTGCTTGTCGAGGTGCTCGTTCGCGGTGAACAGCACCGCCGCGCCCGAATCGCCGACCCGGTAGTTGAGCGCGTCCGGCCCGAAGACGGGTGCCAGCGGGACGTACACCCGTCCCGATTTTATCGTCCCGAAGACGACGGCGTACAGTTCGAGCCGCGCGGGGAGCATCGCGCCCACCCGCGCCCCGGGGTCGGTGTGAGTCTCGAGATAGTTCGCCACGCGGTTCGCGGCCCGGTCCAGTTCGTCGAACGTGTACGTCTCCGTCCCGCCGGTCTCGAAGTCCCGGAGCCGGAGGCCCGTCCGATCGCTCCCGGCGTGTCGCGTCAGCGCCTCGTCCGCGAGGTTGAGCCCCGTGCGGTCCCCGACGTGGACGAACTCCTCCCAGGCGTCCTCGCGGTCGTAGCGGTCCCGCACCGCCTCGTAGACGCTCCCGTATGCCATGTGTGAGCACCACAGGCGTCGGCCGGGCGCATAAATCCGGGGGTGGAGCTGCACCGGGGCGGAGGGTGAGGTGGATTTCCGATTCGGCGGCGCCCGCGAGCGGGCGGTCCGGGTGGCCGATTGATATGCTCCCCGGGCGAGCGTCGGGTATGACCGGTCCGCTACGCGGGGTTCGCGTCGTCGAGCTGTGTTCGGCCATCTCCGGCCCCTTCACGGGAAAGCTCCTGGGTGACATGGGTGCCGAGGTGATCAAGGTGGAGACGCCGGGGACGGGCGCGGCCGACCGCGTCCGGAACCTCCCCTACGACACGCACGGAGAGTCGGAGTTCACGTGGCGTTTTCTCGAGTACAACACGAGCAAACACAGTCTCGCGCTCGATCTGAAGACCGAGGCGGGGACCGACGTCCTGGAGCGGCTCCTCGCCGACGCCGACGTCTGCCTGGAGAACATGCGACCGGGATCGATGGAGCGGCTCGGGTTCGACTGGTCGGCGATGCGGGAGCTCAACCCGGAACTCGTCTACTGTTCGATCAGCGGCTACGGGCCGGGACCCTACCGCTCCCGGGCGGCGCTGGACACGCTCGTCCAGGGGATCAGCGGCTTCGCCACGCAGGTCGGGGAGAACGACCGGCCGGAGTCGATGGACGTCCTGGCCATAGACATGACGACCGGACTGTACGCGGCGTGGAGCATCGCCGCCGCGCTGTTCGAGCGCGGGCGGAGCGGCGAGGGCCAGCGGATCGAGGTGTCGATGCTCGACGCCGCCGTCTCGATGCTCGGCCACCAGCTCGCGGAGCACACCGGCGGCCGCCACGACCCCGAGTTCGAGCCGCGCTACGGGCCCTCGTTCGCGCCGAACGGCTACTACGCGGCCGCCGACGGCTACCTCGCGATGCTCGTCCTCGACGACTTCTGGGCGGAGTTCTGTGCGGCCATCGACCGGCCGGCGTGGGCCGACCCGGACCACGAGTACGCGACTAACGCCGGTCGCCTCGGGAGCGAGACCTTCAGGGCGGATCTGGAGTCGGTGCTCGCCGAACGGTCGGTCGAGGCCTGGCTCGACCACTTCGGGAGCGTCGACGCGACGGTGCTCGCCGCCCCCGTCAACGACGTCGACGGGATGGTCGAGGACCCGCAGGTCCGGGCCCAGGAGGCCGTCGTAGAGCGCGAGCATCCGGTGATGGGCGAGTACTTTACGCCGAACGTGGTCCCGAAGCTCTCGCGGACGCCGGGCGGGGTCGACGACGCACCGACGCTCGGCTCGGACACCGACCGCGTGCTCGCGGACCTCGGCTACGACGACGCCGAACGGCAGGCGCTCCGCGAGCGAGGCGTCGTCGACTGACCACCCGAACCCGTCGCCGACCGTCCGAGACCACGCGCGATCCCGCCGGCCCGTCACGTTCGACCGCGACGACCGGGGTGACGCTACTCCGCCGAGTGGAACACGGCCCCGCCCTCGCGGAGGGCCTCGATATCCTCGTCGTCGTAGCCGAACTCCCGGAGCACCTCCCGGGTGTGCTCGCCGACCGCCGGGGGTCGCTCGCCGGGCTCGGGGACCCAGTCGGCCGTCCGGACCGGGAGCCGCGAGACGGTCACGTCGGTATCGGTGGTCAGGTTCCGGGCACGGTCCAGCATCCCCCGTTCCGTCACGTGCCGGTCCTCGAGGACCTCCGGGACCTCCTCGAGCGGTCCGGCGGGGACGCCGCTGTCGGTCAGTCGCGCCACGAGTTCGTTGCGGTCGTACTCCCGGAACGTCGACTCGAGGGTCTCGCGGAGTTCCTCGCGGTGTTCCCACCGAGCGGCGTTGTCGAGGAACCGCTCGTCCTCCAGCAGGTCCTCGCGGTCGACGGCCCGAGAGAGCCGCTCGAACATCCCGTCGTCGATCGCGCAGAGGTAGAACGGCTCGTCACCGGCGGCGTGGAAGACGTCGTTCGTGGCGATGCCGTCGAACCCCGACCCCGACCGCGTCGGGACCTCACCGGTCGCCGAGTAGTTCGCGATCCAGTAGCTCATCCACGAGACCGCCACGTCGAACAGCGAGACGTCGATGTGTTCTCCCGTGCCGGTCCGGTCGACCTCGTGGAGCGCCGAGGCGACCATGAACGCCGCGTTCGCGCCCGTCGTCCAGTCGACGACACTCGCGCCGATCCGCGCGGGCGGACGGTCCGGGTAGCCGGTGACCGACATCACCCCGCTCATCGCCTGGACGACCGGGTCGTACGCGGGGCGGTCGCTGTACGGGCCGTCCTGGCCGAAGCCGGTGAGCGAGCAGTAGACGACCTCCTCGTTCCCCGCCGAGACCGACTCGTAGTCGAGGTCGAACCGCTCCAGCACGCCGGGGCGGAAGCTCTCGACGACGACATCGGCCCGCTCGGCCAGGTCGCGGACGGTCGCCGCGCCGGCCTCGGACCTCAGGTCGACCGCGAGGCTCCGTTTGGGCCCGTGGTTGAACGCCGCGAAGATCGACCCGCCGACCAGGTCGCGGAACGCGTCGCCGCCCGGCGGTTCGACCTTGACGACGTTCGCGCCGAGCACGGCCAGCAGCTGCGTACACACCGGCCCGGCGATCGACTGGGTGAGGTCGAGCACGTCGACGTCTTCGAACGGCTGCATGGACCCCGTGTGAGAACGAGGGACAAAAGTCCCCCGGGACGACGGGCGGACACCGTGGCGGCTTTCGGACGAGCGAGGACGGCGTGGGCGTCCTCACTCCTCGTCCTCGACCGGCCGGAACAGCGGTATCGCGACGTCCTCGTCGTCGGTCTCGACGAAGACTACCTCGACTCGCCTGCCGATTTCGACGGCCTCGGGGTCGGCATCGACGTTCGTCATCACACGGGGACCCTCGTCGAGTTCCACGTACGCGACGACCAGCGGGAGGTCCGCCTCGGGCCACCCGCTCATCGTCCGGGCGATAGAGTAGGCGTAGACCTCGCCGGTCCCCGCGGCCTCGATCCACTCGAGGTCGTCGCCGAAACAGTCCGGACAGAGCGCCCGGGGGTAGTGATAGACGAGTCCGCAGTCCCCACACTCGTTCAGGAGGAGTCGGCCCTCCGCGGCCCCCGACCAGTACGGCTCCGTCTCGGGGGTCACCTCCGGAACGGGACGCGGCTCCCAGGTCATCGTCCCGCCCTCCCGAGGAGGACCGTCGCCGCGCCGTGCCGCGTCGCGATGCTCCCGCCGGTGCCGTGTGCGAGGGCGATATCGGCGTCGACCTGCACCTCCGGGTTGGCCTCGCCCCGCAACTGCCGGACCGCCTCGATGACCTTCGTCATCCCGCCGCGGTTGCCGGGGTGGTTCGAGCAGAGCCCCCCGCCGTCGGTGTTGAACGGCAGGTCGCCGTCGGGCGCCTGCAGGGTGCCGCCCTCGACGAACGCGCCGCCCTCGCCCTTCCCGCAGAACCCGAGGTCCTCGATGGCCTCGAGGACGGTTATGGTGAACGAGTCGTAGACGGAGGCGTAGTCGACGTCCGCCGGACCGAGGCCGGCCTCGGCGAACGCCCGCTCGCCCGACTGCTCGGCTCCGGTCCGGGTGAGGTCGATGCGCCCGGCGTCGTGGTGGCCGACCGCCTCGCCGTGACCGAGCACCTCGACGCACTCGCGGCCGAGGTCGTCGCGGACGTCCTCGCTCACGACCACGAGCGCTCCGCCGCCGTCCGAGATGACACAGCAGTCGAGCAGGTGAAGCGGGTCCGCGACGAGGCGCGACCCGACGACGTCCTCGACCGTGACGGGGTCCCGATACATCGCGTCCTCGTTGTACTGGGCGTGCTGGGAGGCGGCTACGCGGATCTCCGCCAGCTGCTCGCTCGTGGTCCCGTACTCGTGCATGTGCCGCTTCGCGGCCATCCCGTACATCGTGACGTTGGTCGCGCCGTAGACCCGTTCGAAGCTGTCCTGGACAGTCCGGAGTTCGCGCGCGCCAGAGCCGGTCGCCTGACCGCGCGAACGGGGACGACCCGCGAGGGTGATCAGCGCCACGTCGCACTTGCCGTCCCTGATCGCGCTCGCCGCGTGACCCACGTGACTGACGTAGGAGGACCCGCCGTAGTCGGTCGTGTCGGCGTGCGAGAGGTCGAGCCCGAGGTAGTCGGCCATCACGAGGGGCGCCAGCCCACGGTCGTACTCGGGGACGCCCGCGGTGAAGCAGGCGTCGACGTCCGCTTTCGTCAGGCCGGCGTCCTCTAGCGCCCCCTTCGCAACCTCGGCGTGCAACTGCATCGTCGACTTGTCCGGGGCTTCGCGGGTCGGGTGCTCGAACGCCCCGGCGACGTACACGGGTTCCTCGCCTGCCATGCGTGGCCCCACAGGGCGGGAGTATCTAAACGTTCGTCCCCGACCATCCGTCCTCGACGGCGCCGGCTACATCCGGCCGTCCTCCTTCGCCGCTCGTACCGCCTCGATGTGCTCGCGGGCCGTCGGTCCCACGTCGGGGTGCCACTCGATGAACTGGAGCTGGGTGCCGTGCCAGGACTTCGGGTGGATGGTCGCCTCGTCGCGGACGCCCGGTACCGAGTCCTCCATGATGACCTCCGCGCCGGCCGCCGTGACGGCCGCGACGGTCGACTCGAGGTCCTCGACGTTGACCCCCATGTGGTGGATGCCGGGCCCCCGACGCTCGATGAAGTCGGCCATGAAGCTCTCCGGGGAGGTCGGCTGGATGAGCGTGAACATGTCGCCACCGGCCAGCATGTACGCCGTGAGGTACTGCCACTCGTCGCTCTCGACGGTACAGACGTGCTCGGTCCCCGCCGGCCCGACGAAGTCCTCGACGCCCGCGTCGAGGTCCTCGACCGCGATCGCCACGTGATCGATCTCGTACATCGACCGCTCCCTCGGGGGGTCCGCACATCAGCGTTTCCCGGCGACGGGTCGGGGGCGACTGCGGACGAGACGAGCGTCTCCCGGGACAGTCCGGAAAGACCACACCTCTGCCTCCCGATCGTCCCCGGACGCTGACCGGGTGATGGTGTTCGGATAGAGGAGCACGACCCGAGGTTCTGTGCCGAGAATCGCTATCCGAACACCACCGTCCGTATCGACCGAACGTTCAAAACGATCGGGCACGACGTACGCCCCATGCCCATCGACTACGCGGAGCGGGAGCGATCCTACGAACTGTTCGTGAAGGGCAAGCAGGCCGGGACGTGGGACCCCGACGACTTCGACCTCGCACGGGACGAGGAGGACTGGGCCGAGTTCACCGAGACGGAGCGGTCGGCGTTCCTCCTGACCTGTGCCGGGTTCTACGACGGCGAGGAGGACGTCACCCGGACGCTCGCGCCGTACATGCTGGCGCTCGACCGGCTCGACCCCGAGACGGTGACGTTCGACCCGGTCCAGCAGGAGATGTACCTCTCCCAGCAGGTGTACGAGGAGGCCAAACACACGGACTTCTTCAGCCGCTACTTCGA
>JBEPXB010000192.1:0-5909 GCA_041642135.1 Halobacteriales archaeon
GGAGGTCGTCTCCCGGGGCAGGGGCCCGCTCGGCCTCCCCACCATCCCCGGTCTGGAGGTGGTCGAGAACCCGCCGCCGAGGCTGGACCTCTCGCCGCGGGCGACGGAACGGGAGGACGACGAGACCCTGCGGCGCAAGGAGGCTTCGGACGGGCCGTCGAACCCGGTTTCCGACCCGGGGTCGATCCCGGGTATCGTAGGCCAGGTGTTGCGATCACCCGGCCGGCCCCTGGATGGGGCGACGCGTCACAGCATGGAGGCCGGGTTCGGACACGACTTCTCGGCGGTGCGGGTCCACACCGACGACCGGGCCGCGTCGTCGGCCCGCGCGGTCGGGGCGCGGGCGTACACGTCGGGACCCGACGTGGTCTTCGGCACCGGGGAGTACCGCCCCCGAACCCGGGCGGGACGGCGGTTGCTGGCACACGAACTCGCGCACGTCGTCCAGGCCACTCGGCCGGACGAGGGGGGAACCGTCCGTCGCCAGGAGGCGGAGGAGAGGGACACGCCGGGACCGGGCGGTCGTGGACCGTCCGTGTCCCTGCTGGGCGGCGAGTCGACCCTGAAGCTCGACTTCGACGTCGAACTCCGGCGGCTTCTGGCCGCGGCACGCGCCGCCGGGGACACCGCTCCTCCGGGACCTCCCCTTCCGGCCCCGTCCGACCTCGACCTCGGCGTCCCCTCGCTGACCCCGCCGACGCCGCCGGAACCCGTTCCATTCGGTCCCCACGACCCCACGACGCTCCCCACCGGAAGGGGAGCGAGCGGCGGGGCGACCGGGCGAGGACTGCCGCCGCCGGTGACCGATCTGTTCGGTCTGGAGAACCTCCGCACGGTCCACTACGGCGGCGTGAATCCGAACCTGGTCGGGTCGGCCGTCCGCTCGGCGTCGCAGACGGGACTCGTCGGCCCCCTGTCACTGGTGTCCGAACGAGAGCTGCGGGTCGGCCCGCGGACCGTCTTCGGCCAGCCCACCGAGGGGATCCGGTTCGAGAACTACTCCGGGATCAGGCTCTCGCTCGGCGAACTCGGCCTCGAACTGGGGCAGAACACGGTGACCGCGACGGGACGACTCGGTGACCTCGAGACACAGCAGATCGGGCGCGTCAGCATCCAACTCGGGCCTGCCGAGGTGATCTACCGGAACGACCACGACTTCTTCCAGCTCGTCGGTCTCGACGTGCCGCCGCTCCCGGTCGTCGGCGAACTGCTGGGCGGTGGGACGGACAGGGCGATGACGGCCGCGCTCGACGTGAACCTCGACCTGGTCGAGCTGGGCGCCGACCCGCACCTCTTCGGGAACGTCTTCCTAGAGCAGGTCGGACTGTCGATGGAGCTGAACACCGGCGAACCGCTCCAGTACGGCGCGACGGCCTCGGAGCTCCCCGTCTACGACCGGTCGCGGATCCGCCACCCCGAGGTCGACCGGGGCGAACTCGCGGCCACCGGCCTGTTCCAGCACCGGCCGAGCGGCGTCGGGATGTCCCTCGGGCTCGGCGTGAACAGTTCCTGGCTCCGGGACACCGTGCAGGGGAACGTCCACGACGCCATAGACGTTCCGCGGTTCCCGGTCACCCCCTACCTGGAGTTCGTCGCGAACGTCGGCGTGTCGGTCCCGTTCGAGTAGGCACGACGCTGCCCGACCGATATCCCGGTCGACAGTACGTTCGCCGGACGACCCGGACGACCCGGACGTGCCGGTCCGTCCGCGTTCGACTCACCAGAACTTCAGGTTGCTCTTGACCGCCTCGCGCTTGAGCTCCTGGATGTGCTCGGTGAGCGGGATGTCCTTCGGGCAGACCTCGGTGCAGGAGAACTGGGTCTGGCACCGCCAGACGCCGTGCTCCTGCTCGATGATATTCAAACGGTGCTCCTTCATCTCCTCGCCCTCGCGCTCGTCCATCGCGAACCGGTAGGCCTTGTTGATCGCCGCCGGTCCCAGGTACTGGTTGTCCCCGGCGGCGATGTTACAGGAGGACATACACGCCGCACACCAGATACACCGCGTCGACATCTTTACCTTCTCGCGGTTCTCTCGCGACTGGCGCTGCTCCTCGAGCTCTCCACTGGGATACTCGTTCGTCTGGAAGTACGGCTCGACGGCCTCCATCTGGTCGTAGAAGTGCTCCATGTCGACGACGAGGTCCTTCACGACGTCGGCGTGCGGGAGCGGCTCGATGCGGATCGGCCAGTCGAGGTCCGCGAGCTGTGTCTTGCAGGCCAGACGCTGTCGCCCGTTGATGAACAGCGCGTCCGACCCACAGACGGCCTGCCGGCAGGAGTGCCGGAAGGTGAGCGAGGAGTCGTAGTGGTCCCGCGCGTAGATCAGCGCGTCGAGGACGGTCATCCCCTTGTGGAACGGGACGGTGAACTCGTCGAACCGGGGCTCCTTCTTCCCCTCGACCTCGGGGTCGTAGCGGAACACCTTCAGTCCGACCGTCGTCTCGGCGTCCCGTACCTCCTCCTCGGCCCGCTCGCGCATGGCATCACGCTCGGCGGCGCGGGCGGCCTTCTCGTCCAGCCGGCGGCGCTGGTGCGGCGATCCGGTCTCGGCCTCGGTCTCCGCGCTCGACTCCTCCTCCTCCCGTTCGGTGACTTGCGTGCTCATTGTTAGACGATGGTGGTCATCGCGAGGGCGACGCGAACGCCCTGAACGATCAGCAGCAGCCCCGCGAGCGCGAGGCCGTACTTGACGACGGTCTTGCCCGTCCCGTCGAGCCCCTGGTTGACGAGGGCGTTGTAGACGCCGTTGACCCCGTGGAACGTGGCCGTGACGAGGAACAGCACCATCGTCAGGAAGTAGCCAAGCTGGGACATCCTGATGGCCGTCCCCTGGAAGGTGATCTCTGCGGCGTGGTTGACGAAGTGCAACAGCATGAAGTGAAACGCGAGCACGACGATCAGGAACGCCGCGGTGAGCCGCTGGAGCAGCCAGCGCGTCCCCTTGGGTTCGAACGAGGAGTAGTACTCCGCCATCAGAACACTCCCTCCAGGAAGGTCGGAATACTCGCGACGACGATGGCGGCGGTGAGTATCAGCGAGGCATAGAACGACCGGTCCTGAGAGCCGAGACCGACCCCGAGGTCGACGAACAGCAGTCGGAGCCCGTTGAGGATGTGGAACACGGCGACCGCGAGCAGGCCGACCTCGAGGAACCGGACGATGACGACGCTCTCGAGGCCCTGGAGCGTGTTCGTGTAGATGGCCCCGTCGACCGTGGCGGTGCTCAGCACGGCGATGTGCGTGAACAGGTAGCCGACGAGCACCCACCCGGTGAACTTGTGGAGGACCCACGCCCACATGCCGGCGGAGAACTCCCGCCACCGGCCGAAGTCCTCGATGAGGCCGCGGTCGTACGATTGACTCATGCTACCCCCCCGTCCGAACCGGGTCCGTATAGAAGTTACTACTACGCGCGGGTGGGGGCTCGGCGCCGCCGGCCGGTTTTTCCAGTCTTCGACCCGATTTCCTCGTCTCCGTCCCGCGGTGACCGGCGAGCGAGTCCTCGTGAACCCACCCCGCTGGGGTCTACCCCGACCCGTCGCTGGCGGCCGGGACGGCCGGCGAGGTCGGCGTCCCCTCGCTCCGCTCGACCGCCCGCCGCGTCCGGTCGTCGAGCCGGACGATGTGACAGAGGGGGTTGCCAGGGTAGACCAGCGGGTTCTCGAGCGTGCCGACGAGCAGGCCGGTGAACGGCGCCTCGACGACGTCCGTGTCGGTCTTGAACGGGTTGGAGATGGTGCAGATCGGGTCGCCCTCGCGGACGAGCGAGCCGACGGCGTGGTGCATGTCGACGAGGCCGCCGACGTCCGCCCGGAGCCACGTCTTGTCCCCGTTGGATTCGATGACTGTCCGCCACCCGGGCCAGCGCACCGACTCGCTGGGGAGCAGGCCGAACTCCGCGAAGACGGAACGAGTCCCGTCGAGCGCGCGGTCGATGAGCCCGCGCTGGAAACGGTGCGCCTCGCCCATCTCGATGGTGATCGTCGGGACGTCCGCGTTCGAGGCCTCCTGACGGAGCGTTCCCTCGGGGCCCTCGCCGGCGATGATGACGTTCGTCGAGAACGCCCGGGCCAACCTGGCCACCTCGGGGTCCTCCATGTCCGCCCGGACGTGGACCATGTTTGTCCGGCCCCGCGTGGAGGTGTGGAAGTCCAGTCCGAAGTCACACGGCGCGACGAAGTTCCGGAAGATCCGGTGGGCGATGCGCTTGGCGGAGGTCGAACTCTCGTCGCCCGGGAACGACCGGTTGAGGTCGCGGTCGTAGATCGGGAGGTAGCGCTGCTGGGCTATGAACCCGGGGACGTTCATCACCGGCAGACAGACCAGCGTCCCGTTGAGGTCCGCGTGGTCCCACTCGTGGGCGACTTCCCGAACGACCTCGATGCCGTTGAGTTCGTCGCCGTGGGCCGCCGCCGAGAGGAAGGCGGTCGGGCCGGGCTGATCGCCGTTGACGATGGTGACCGGTATCCTGACGGGGTCCCCGAGGTACGTCTCGCTGACCCCGTACCGGACGTTCTGTGTCTCCCCGGGGTCGACGCGTCCGCCGTCGTAGGTGAACGCGTCCCCGGATGGGCCGCTCATACCACCCCTTGTAGCCCGGGTGTACTTAAACGGTCAGTCACAGACGCCGGGCGTGGATCGGCCACACGGCCCACCCGCACGGCGCATCGTCAGGACTTTGCCGAGCGGGGGCTACACCGCGACTCATGTCGAACGAACCCGTCACCGTCGGGGTCCTGAGCCTCCACGTCAGCAAGGAGTCGAAGGCCATCCTCAACGCGGTGGAGGACCTCGGTCACCGGACGGCGTGGCTGCGGGGGGAGAACACCAGCGTCGACATCCGGGACGGCGAGGTCACCCTCGAACCGGACGTGGACATCATCGTCAACCGGCTCCTCCTCTCGAAGGAGGAGGAACCCGCCGAAGCCATTGGCCTGGCGACGATGCTCGACCGGCTCCGCCCGATGCTGAACCACCCGATGGAGACGATGACCGCCCTCCACAAGTTCGCCTCCGGGGCGGCGCTCGCGGAGGCCGGCCTCCCCGTCCCGGACGCGTTCATGGCGCTCTCGAAGGACCTGCTGAACGACCGCCTCGAGACGTTCGGCGAGGAGGTCGTCTACAAGACCGCCATCGGTACGCACGGGGGCGGGACCTGGAAGATCGGTACCGACGAGGGTGTCAACCCGATGGTCGGGTCGCGACAGGCGTTCCTCCAGGAGCTCATCGAGCACGACAACGAGCGCCACCACGACCTCCGGGTGTACGTCGTCGGCGAGCGGATCGTCGGGGCCATGAACCGCTACGCGCCCGAGGGGGACTGGCGGACGAACGTCGCGCTGGGTGGCGACGTCGACGACGCCACGGACGGCCTGAACGAGGAGGTCGAGCGCATCGCCAAGCACGCGACGGACGTCGTCGGTCTCGACTACGCCGGCGTCGACATCGTCCAGGGCGAAGACGGCTACTACGTCCTCGAGGTGAACCCGACGGCGGGGTTCAAGGGGCTGTTCAAGGCGACCGGTCGCTCGCCCGCGCCCCACATCGCCAGACTCGCCATCGAGCGGGCCGGTGGCGAGGTCGACGAGGAGAAGGTGTACGAGCTGTCCTCGGTCCTCGACGATTCGCCCCCCTCCGCGACGCCGCGATCCGAACGCGACGTCACCCCGCAGGACCTCACCGTCGGCTACATCGAGGAGGTGGTCGTGATGGGAACGCGCGGGCAGCGGGCCGTGCTCGCCAAGTCCGACACGGGCGCGACCCGGTCCTCGATCGACTCGCGGCTCGCCGCCGAGATCGGCACCGGTCCGATCAAGGACATCGTGAAGATCAAGTCCGGGAGCGTCAAGTCCGGTAAATCCAGACCGGTCGTCGACCTCGTGGTCGGCGTCCGGGGGACCCAGCAC
>JBEPXB010000193.1:0-5909 GCA_041642135.1 Halobacteriales archaeon
CCGGCGGCATGGGCGGGGGCAACCCGTTCGCGCAGATGATGGGCGGCATGATGGGCGGCGGCGGTCCCGGCGGCGCCCTCGGGGGCGAACCCGGCGGCCGCGGCCGGGGCGAGGACGACGGCGACAACGAGGAACTCGTCCGCGAGGTCCGGAAGGTCCGCGACGAGATCCACGACCTCCGGCGCGAGGTCGCGCGCATCGCCGACGCCCTCGAGGACTGAGTCGGCGGCTCCCCCGTCGATCCACTGTTTTCCGACCGAGGAGCGACAGCCCCGCCCTGTCATACGGTCGTGCGTACCGATGGACCGGCGATCACCCGGACGGGGTCGGGTAGCGCCGGTAAAAGACGACGCACGACCGTATCAGTCCCCCGACGAGCGGTGCGCGATGGCGAAGAGGAACCCGGAGAGAAAGAGGAGTTCGTTCCCGGCGTAGAACGAGAGCACGGGATCGACGAGCACGAAGAACGAGGCCGGGGCCGCGAGCCCCAGGACCGCGAGGAGAAGCGCGACGACGGCCGCGATACCCGCGAACCACCGTGTGACCGTCCCGCTCACGTACCCCACCACGAACACGACTACCGCCTCGACCAGACCCATGCCCTCCCGGAGACGGTCGGGGAGGATGAACCTCACGTCGGGGACCGACGACCGTCCTCTCCTCGCCTCACAGGACGCCGTCGTAAACCTCGGCGAGCCGGTCGACCGCGTGCTCGACGGAGGTCGATTCCCGGCGTTCGAGACACGACTCGCCGAGTGCAGAGGACTCCCGGAGCGTTCGCCGGATGGCGTCGCGGAAACCCTCGACGTCCCCACGCTCGAACCGGTAGCCGGTGACGCCCTCGACGACCGTATCGGCGAGCGCCCCCGCGTCAACGCCGACGACGGGCGTCCCGCAGGCGTTCGCCTCCAGGGCGACCAGCCCCTGGGTTTCGACCGGGCTCGGGAAGAGGAACGCCGAGAGCGACGAGTAGAACGCCGGGAGCTCCCCCCGGTCGAGAAAGCCGAGGAACCGGACGTCGGCGTCCACGTCCGTAGCGCGGCGCTCCAGCGTCTCGCGGGCGGGGCCGTCCCCGCCGAAGACGACCGTCAGATCGCCGTCGAGTCCGCTGGCTCCGTCCAGTCCGTCGACCGCCTCCAGTATCGCACCGAGGTCCTTCTCGAAGCCGTGGCGACCGGTGTAGCCCACGAGCGTCCCGTCGAGCCCGTACCGCTCGCGGAACGCCCCGTCGTCGACGGGTCCGAAGAACTCCGTGTCGACCCCGTTCGGGACGGTTCGGATGGGTGCGCTCACGCCAGCCTCGCGGAGGTGGTCGCGGGCGGGGTCGCTCGGGACGACCACCGCGTCCGCGCCGTCGAGGAACCACCGCTCGTAGGCCAGCGCCGCCCGCTCGACGCCGTCCGCGAGCCGGCCGTCGGCGAGGTAGTCCGCGTACTCCGCGGTCGGGGTGTGGTAGGACGCCACGAACGGCGCGTCGACGCGACCGGCGAGCCGCCGTCCCGAGAGCCCGAGGAGGAACGGGGTATGTGCGTGGACGACGTCGGCGTCCTCGGTCGCGTCCGGGACGCCCGGCAGGCCGACACGGAAACCGTCGTAGAACGGGAACGCGAACCCTCTCGTGGGATGCTCGCCGGCGTCGGGGTCGTACTCCGGCGACCCCGGGTAGACCACGTCCATCCGACCGCCGCGGCGCTCCCAGCGCTCGCGCCACGTCCGGATGGTGTACGTGACCCCGTTGACCGTCGGCAGGTACGTGTCGGTGAACACCGCGACGGTCGGGAGTGCCGGCATCGTCGTCCGGTTTCCCGGCGGCCGCCTAATCCGTTGCGACTCGGCCGACCCGCGGACCGCTCAGACGACCCCGTCGAGAACGTCCCGATACGCGTCGAGGAGCCCCTCGCGCACGCGGTCGAGCGAGTGGTCGGCCGCCGTCTCGCGGGCGTTCTCGCCCAGCCGCTCGCGGAGGTCGGGGTCGGCCGCGAGCCGGTCGAGCGCGTCGCGGTACTCCGCGAACGACGAGCAGAGGATGCAGTCCTCGCCGTCGGTGAAGAACTCCCGGAAGACCGGGATATCGCTGAGGACGACCGCCTTCCCGCAGGCCATCGCCTCCAGCACCGCGATCCCCTGGTTCTCGTCCTTCGTCGGGAACAGGTAGACGTCGCCCGCGCCGAACGCCCCGCGGATGTCGTCGACCCAGCCGGTGAACGTCACGTTCTCCGGAGGGTCCTCGACCCACCGCGTCACGGTCGGCGAGGCCTGCGGCCCGGTGTCGTAGTGGCCGAACCACGCGAAGTCGTACTCCGTCGCGAGCGCGAGTTCACAGAACGTCGACAGCCCCTTGCGCTCGAAGACGTTCCCCACCGCGAACACGGTCATCCCCGAGAGGTCGTACCGGTCGCGGTACTCCTCCCGCAGCGCCTCGAACCCCTCCAGCCGCTCGGCGTCGACGCCGTTCGTGACCGTCCGGATGGGTGCGTCGACCGGGTAGGACTCGAGGTTCGACCGGGCGTACTCGGAGGGGCAGAGCACGAGATCGGCCTGCGAGTAGAACCACCGGAGGTAGCGCCGGAGCGCTGGAGCGACCTCCCCGGAGAACCGGAACGACTCCCGGAAGTCCTCCGCGGTGACGTGGCTATGGAGGACGAGCGGGACCCCGTGACGCCTCGCGTGTCGCGCCACCGCGACGCTCCCCGGGCCGATGACGTTGCAGTGGGCGACGTCGTAGTCGGCGAACAGCGGGTCACCGAGGACGCGTCGCCCGACCGCATTCGGGAGCGACCCGCCCCGCCACGGCGAGGTCAGGAGGGTGACCGGCGCGTCGGCGAGCGCCTTGCGCTGGTGCATCGTCGAGGTGCCGATGCCGGAGCGGTCGAGCCGGTCCTCGAGTTCGAGGTAGTTCAGGACGCGCACTGGCGGGGGCTGTCGGGCGCGGGGATTAGGTCTGTCGGGTCGAAGCGAGTCCCCGTTCACAGGAACGGCACCGCGAACCCGGCCGTGAGGCCGCTGATCACGAGCCAGCCGGCGAAGTTCCACCACGGGACACCGCGGTGGCGGGGACCGGGGAGGTCGTCGGTGTACGTCCAGTGACCGTCCGCCACACCCCGGAAGTCGGTCAGCACGTCGTAGGCGGTGGCGATCACGGCGGTGACGATGACCGCCACCCACCCGTCGGTCACGAGGAGCGCGATCCGGAACGTGACGTACACGACTCCGGTCCACCCGAACAGCACGTAGACGGGCACGCCGGTGAGCTTCGGCCCGATGTGGTGTTCGAGCCAGTCGAGTTTGATGACGACCGCCTCGGCGAGGAACGCGACGAGCGCCCCACCGCCGAAGAACGCGACCGTCGCCGCCACCGGCCACGTCAGTGCGGCGTGAGCGAGCGAGACCGAACCGAGGGCGACCGTGGTCGCGGCGAACGTTCGACTGCTGGGCACGCCAGAACGTCTCCGCCGGCACGTGGAAAGGTATCGGTTACGCGCCCATATATTTCAAATATTCATTATATAATGGACGTAGTGCCGACCGGTTCGTCCCCATCTCACAGTACCCGCATAGGGGATCGCGGGATTCGGTCGTCAACGTTTTTAGCATCTATGTGATTTTCATAAATGATGAATCGTTCGGGTGCAAAGGGCGAATTACTCGACAGAGTCCTCGACATCAGCCCCGAGGAATTCGAGCATCTATGCAAAATTCTCGTCGAGCAAACTGAACAGACGGTAGACATCGAACTAACGCCCTTTCACGGAGACGGTGGTATCGACATCAGGGGTTCTATTGGATACGAGTTCTATACTGCCCGGTTCGGGGTACAAGTGAAACAGTACACGAAGAACATCGGGGGCCCGTCGATGCGGAGCTTCGTCGGTGCCCTCAGTTCTCACGATTATCAGTTCGGCTCATTTATTACGTCTTCCAAGTTCAACAGCGGAGCCGTCACAGTAGCCGAGGGCGAAGTCACCCAGCCGATCACGCTAATCGATCGGGACGACCTGACCGACATCATGTTGTCACGGGAATTGGGTGTCGTTGATACCGGCAGCGAATTCGAGATCGACCACGAGTTTTGGGATATGTTCGGCACCTCAACCGGCGAGAACCTCGTAAAGTCGGACGCGGTACCGCAGGCCGACTCTTTTGAGGTCATCGACGTCGTGATACAGGGGATCGACGAGGGATACCGCTTCAAGCACCAGATCTTGAAATATATGAGAGAAAGAACCGGAGAGGACTGGACATCCCGACAGGCCGACTACTATTCACAAGCCGCGTGGGCTCTCGGTTTTGTCCACAAGGACGCAGAGGGGGAGTACGAAGGCCGTCAGATGAGGAGGTGGGCATTAACCCGCGATGGTGAGGAGTATCTGACGCTCCTCCGAGACGGCGACGACGAAGCGGCCAGGGGGAGTCTCCTGAGGCACATTCGGAACGCAGACATCATTCAGAGTGTTCTCAAGCGTCTCCGTGAACGCGACCATATATATCACAACGAACTCGGTGAGATCATCGAGGAAGAGAGCGAACTCAACGAAACGACCGCGAGCAGACGAGCAGGTACCGTCGGCAAGTGGCTCGATATGCTCCCCGAGGTACGTCAGTTTCGAGATAGCCGGGCTTACAAGTACGAGTATCTGGAGAAGAATCTAAGCGATTATTAACTATTCCGGCCCACCACCTGGTTCAACGAACTGATCGAGATACGCAGTCTTCTCTCGTCGATTATCAGCCGGAACGTTCGTAACGATTATTTCTCCAACTTCACCGCGCCCGTCGCTATCCGAGTTGATGTGACGTTTCGCCCCCACGTCGTGAACTTGGAACTCGTCGAGATATTCGTAGAGTTTCCGCATCGGTGGCGAATTCGAGATGACGACATTCGCGCCCAACTCGGTCAGTTCGGCTGCTACGTCGCGGAGCCGCTCTTGCTCCTCGGTGTCGAAGTCCTCGCTACTGTACTCGACAAAGCTTGACGTTCGAGAGACGGGCTGATACGGCGGATCGAAGTAGATGAGATCGTTCCCACTAGCAAACTCCAGAACATAGGAGAAGTCTCCACAACGGATATCCACATCTTGGAGTGCTCGGTGGGCATCCATAATCCGGGAAGGTCGTCTCCAGTTCGCATTAGAGTGCCTCCCGATAGGGACATTAAATTCACCGCTGTTGTTCTCCCGATAGAGCCCGTTGTAACACGTCCGATTTAAATACATGAGGAGCGCCGCTTCGTCGATCTCGTCGTATTCCTCTCCGTTCGGACGCCGGTTGAACAGTTCTCGCTGTTGGTAGTAGTATTGGTCAATTTCCTTTCCTTTTCGACTCACCGTTGAGAACTCTCGATCGGGATCGGGATTGGTCTCCGGCCCGTCGAACGTCTCCAACACCTCGAGGAGTTCTTTCGGAGAATCGCGCACGACTTCGTAGAAATTCATCAGCCGCTCATTGATGTCGTTGATGCTACTGCCGGGTCCGTGCGGTCCCGTCTTGAAGAAGAGAGCGCCACCACCGAAGAACGGTTCGTGGTAAGCGTCAACATCAGATTCGGGCGGGAAACACGCGCGTATCTCGTGGAGGATCTGGCGTTTCCCTCCCGCCCATTTCAGGACCGGCTCTACCATCTTGTTGAGTGCTCCCCCTCCTAAGATCATAAAAGCTCCCCTACCGGGACGAATGTAAAATGTTACACCATAGCATTCTTTAGTGACGGAATTCAGATCAGTTCGTTTACTAGAGAAGTAGTCCCGAGCGGATTCGAACCGCTGTCCTGAGCTTTCCTTCAGGTGCGGGGGTCGAACCCGCTACCCGTCCAAAGGCTCAGATGATTGGCCACTACACCACGGGACTCCAGTTGGAGATACCGGGAGGCCGCTACTTCAACACTTCGAGAGGGGTCAGTCCGCGGCCTAGGA
>JBEPXB010000194.1:0-5894 GCA_041642135.1 Halobacteriales archaeon
CCGGTTCCGTGCGGTAGTGGGCGAGTACGAGCAGGCCGAACGCCTCGCGGAGCCGGTGGTCGTCCGCCAGCAGCGCCTCGGCGTCGAGCGCGAGGTACGAACAGCCCGCCGGCCCGGCGTCCTCGACGAGTTGGTCGACCGCGGGCCGGGCGTCGAGCAGCAGCGCGCGGAACGCCCACGTCTCGACGGGGTCGCCCGCGGCGTAGCGGATCGGGTCGGTCATCGTGACGTCCACCACGTCCCGGCCGCTCGCGGCCAGCCGGTCGCGGAAGCGGACGTCGAAGCCCCGGCCCGCACCCTCGTAGCCGTGGACGGTCGTGGCGAACGCGAGCGCGGCGTCCGTCTCGAGGAACGCCTCCAGCAGGCGCACGGGGAGTGCAGCCGCCTCGTCGACGACGACGGCGTCCGGCCCGTCCGGGGCGTCGACGGCGTCGGTCGGCGGGAGAAAGCGGACCCGACCGCCCGAGGTGCCCGAGAGGACGTGTCCGGCCTCGTCGTGTCCCGCGAGGGTTCCGAGAGCGTCGAGGAGTTCGCGCGCCCTCGCGAACACCTCCGCGGCGTTCCGGTAGCCCGGGGCCGTCACGAGCACGTCCCGTCCTTCGGCGGCGAGCGCGCCGGCGGCGAGCCCGGCGGCGCTCGACTTCCCGCGGCCCCTGTCGGCGGAGACGACGACCGCCGATCCCGGGTCACGGAGCGTCTCGAGCGCCCCCAACGCCTCGACCTGATCGCCGGTGAGACACGAGTCGTAGGCCGCGGCCGGGAACGTGGGATCCGTGGGTGGCTCGAGTGTTTCAGCACGTCGTCGCGGCGCCGGGTCCGTGAGGCCCTCGCGTTCCACGGTTCCGGTGTCGGCGTCCACGATGGCGATCCCCGGGTGTTCCCGGAGGGTCCGGACGAGCCGGCGTCGGAACCGACCCGCGACGGCGTCGACGCCGAACGGCGGGACGGCGAGGCCGTCGTCGAACCCGTCCCGTAGCTCCGGCCACGCCGACAGCGGCGGGACGAGCAGCACGAGGAGACCGCCGCCGTCGACGGCACCGACGGCCCGGCCGAGCGCGTTCGGGCGCGTCCCGTCGTGGCAGTCGAGGACCACCGCCTCTCGGGTCGTCCCGAGCAGGTCGCCGCTCCGGTCGAGCGGGAGCGGGCTCGCGCCGGGAACCTCGAGCTCCCCGTCGGAGAGGACGGTCGTCCGCCCGTCGTCGAGGTCGGCGGCGTCGAGCGCCCTCCTCGCGGCCCCGTACGTGGCCGCCCGCTCGCCCGCGAGGACGAGGAGCCGTCGCTCGTCGGCCGCGCGGGCCTCGGCGCACAGCGCCCGGACGAGGTCGTCGAGCTCGGCCGTCACGGCCGGGAGGTAGTCGGGCGAGCACAAGGGACCGTCGGTCCGGGCTCCCGACGTGTCGGGGCTCTCACGGGACCCACGGAGCCGTGCGGGGGCGTGGCAGGGCCGAGTGCGTTCGAAAGCGCTTATACGTTCCCGATATCTACGGAGGGGTACAGCCCGCGCGGGGCTGTGATGCTCCTAGCCTCTCAGGACGACGCGCCACGCGGCGCACGGGCGAGAGCCCGCACGGCGGGGGAGCGCGAGCCCGCGCGCGGGAGGTGAACACATCATGTCAGTTTACGTCGATTTCGACGTCCCGGCCGACCTCGAGGAGGACGCCCTCGAGGCGCTCGAGGTCGCCCGGGATACAGGGTCGGTACGGAAGGGAACGAACGAGACGACCAAGGCTATAGAGCGGGGCAACGCGGTGCTCGTGTTCGTCGCCGAGGACGTCCAGCCGGAGGAGGTCGTGATGCACCTGCCGGACCTCTGTGCGGAGAAGGACGTCCCGTACGTCTTCGTCGGCACGCAGGACGACGTCGGCCATGCCGCCGGCCTCGAGGTCGGGTCGGCCGCCGCGGCCATCGTCGACGCCGGCGACGCCCGCGAGGACGTCGACGACATCGCCTCGAAGCTCGAGGAACTCCAGTAGAACCATGAGCGAGACGAGACGACCCGGCTCGCTTCGCGTCGCCGGCTGCGACTCGCCGGCTCACGCTCACCAGGGGTGGTTCGCGTGAGTGCAGAGGAAGAGTCCGCCTCGACCGCCGCCGAGGTCATCGAGGTGGTCGGCAAGACCGGGATGCACGGCGAGGCCATGCAGGTCAAGTGCCGGATCCAGGAGGGGAGTAACCAGGGCCGCATCATCGCGCGGAACGTGCTCGGGCCCGTTCGAGTGGGAGACGTACTCCAGCTCCGCGAGACGGCCCGCGAGGCCGACGGGATCGGAGGGCAGTAGATGGTCAGTACGCGCACCTGCGACTTCAGTGGCGAGGACATCGAGCCCGGGACGGGCATCATGTACGTCCGCAACGACGGCACCGTCCTCCACTTCAAGGACCGCAAGGCCGAGAAGAACTACTTCATGGGTCGCGAGGCGCGCGACCTGGAGTGGACGCAGGCCGGTCGGCGGGCGAAAGACACTCGACGTCCGCAGGAGACGGCGGCCGAACCGGAGCCCGAACCCGAACCGGAGGCCGACGCCGACGAGGGGACGGACGAGCCGGCCGGCACGCCGGACCTCGAGGCCGCGGAGGCCGAAGACGACGAGAGCGAGGAGGCTGACGCCGACGAGGAGGACGACGAGGAATGAGCCCCCACGACGAACGCACCTTCGTGATGGTCAAGCCGGACGGCGTCCAGCGTGGCCTGATCGGGGACGTCGTCTCCCGGTTCGAGGCGCGGGGGCTGAAGCTCGTCGGCGCGAAGTTCGTGGAGATCGACGAGGAACTCGCCCACGAGCACTACGGCGAGCACGAGGGCAAGGACTTCTTCGAGGGGCTCGTCGAGTTCATCACCTCCGGGCCGGTGTTCGCGATGGTCTGGGAAGGCGCCGACGCCACCCGCCAGGTCCGGAAGATGATGGGCGAGACCGACCCCGCCGAGTCCCCGCCCGGGACCATCCGGGGCGACTACGGCCTCGACCTCGGTCACAACGTCATCCACGGCTCGGACCACGAGGACGAGGGCGCCAACGAGCGCGAGGTCGCGCTGTTCTTCGACGAGGACGAACTCGTCGACTGGGAGCTGGACAGCGCCGACTGGGTCTACGAGGACTGATACGGACGGTTGTAACGGTTTACCGGTGAACGCCGACCCCGTCCGGGCACTCACCGGTAAACCGTTACAACCGTCCGTATGAGGAGCGGCGCGGCCGTCGCTCACCGATCCTTCGATCGCTGACGCCGGTAGCGACGTCGACGGGGTCGTCCCGGATCGCCGACGGGGTCGTCCCGGACCGCCGACGTCCGGACTAGACAAACATTCAAGACGGCGCCGGAACAGACGTTCGGCATGGTCCTCCGTCTGCTGACGAACCCGGACACTTTCTTCGCCGAGCGCGCCGAGGGCGCCTCGCTGGTCGGCCCCGCGCTCGTGGTCCTCCTCGTCGCGGCCATCGGGGCGATCGGGAGCTACCCGGTGTTGCGGGCGACGGTCGGTGCCCTCCCGCCGGAGGCCGGCCCCTTCGTCACCGTCGTACAGGCTATCGGGGCGGTGTTCGGTGTCGTGATCACCTTCGTCGTCTGGGCGCTCTACGCCCTCGCCTTCCACCTCGTGGCGAGCCTCGCCTTCGACGGGGAGGGCTCGTTTCGCGACACGCTCGCGGCCGTCGGGTGGGGGTTCGTCCCCGCGGTGTTCGGGAGTATCGCGGGCGCCGTGGTGAACTTCCTCGTCTTCAGTGACGTCCGGTTCCCGACCGACCCGGCCCGGATAGGGCCGTTCGTCCAGGAACTCCGCGCGCGCCCGGAGTTCCTCGTCGCCGGCCTGCTCGGTATCGCTTTCCTGCTCTGGAGCGCGTTCCTCTGGACGTTCGCCGTCCGGCACGCCGAACGCCTCGACCTGCGCGAGGCGGCGCTGACCGTCGCCGGGCCGGTGGCCGTGGCGCTGCTGTTCAGGCTCGACGGCGTCTCCGGGGTGGTCTGAGTGCGGCCCCTCGTCCTGTCCGCGTGTGTCCTCCTCGTCGCCGCGGTGCCGGCGGTCGTCGTCGGCTTCGGAGCGGCCGGCGCGACGGCGGCGAACGTGGCCATCACCGACGTGAGCGTGTCGCCGACGTCGCCGGTGCCCGGCGAGACGGTCACGTTCACGGCCACCGTCGAGAACTTCGAGGGGAGTAACCGGACGTTCGTCGTCGAGGGGGCGACGCTCCGGACGAAGCCAGGCGAGGATTTCAACGAGTTCGCGAGGATCCAGAACCCCGGACGGGTCGCCCCCGGCGCGTCCCTGCGGCTTCCCCTCGTCCGCTCGTTCGCCACGCCGGGGACGAGGGAGCTCAGGGTCGAGGTGTACGGTCGGATCGTCGGCGGCGGGCGTCTCCAGCTCACCTACCCGGTGGCGGTACGGGTCACCGAGGCGGACCCGCGGGTGGCGGTCGACCTGTCCCGACCGACCGCGGGCGTCGAGTCCAACGCCACGGTCACGGTGGCGAACGGGCTCGACCGCGACCTGCGGAACGTGGAGGTGACCCTCTCGGGTGACGTGACCGTCGAACGGCCCCGCCAGGTCCGTTCGGCCCTCGCGGCCGGCGAGACGGGCTCGTTCGTCTTCGAGGCCGTCCCGACGGGTGCCGGGGAGACGGGACTGACGGCCACCGTCGAGTACACGCTCGCTAACGGGCCGAACCGACGTGTCGCGACCACGAAGACGGTCCGGACGGCCGAACTCGACGACCGGGTGGTGCTGACGGCCAACGCGACCGGCCGTCAGGTGGTCGTGACGGCGACGAACCTCGGCAACGTCGACGCGGAGGGACTCGTGGTCCGCGGCGTCGCCCCGAACGCGACGGTCGGGCAGGCCGTCGTCGGGACCCTGGCTCCCGACGGGACCGCGACCGTCCGGCTGCCCGTTCAGGACGTCGACGGGACCGCGACCGTCGAGGTCCGGGCGGACTACGAGGCGGCCGGCACCGCCGTCTCGGTTGCCGGGGACCGGGTGACGCTCCGGTCGCGGCCCGGGCGGGTCGAACTGACCGGCATCGACGTACAGCCCGAGTCGGGACACCTCGTCGTCACCGGGTCGGCGAGTAACGTCGGTCTCTCGGCGGTCGACAGCGTCGTGGTCAGGGTCCGCGAGACCGACGGTGTCACCCCGGCCCCGCCGAACCGCGAGTACTTCGTCGGGTCGATCCCCGCGAGCGACTTCGTCTCGTTCGACGTGACCGCGCGCGTCACCGGGGACGCCACGTCGATCCCGCTCGAGGTGACGTACCTCTCGGACGGCCAGCGCCGCGTCGAGCGGGTGTCCGTTCCCGTCCGCGATTCGGCCCTAGAGACGCCCGACCGGTCCGACAGCTCCGGTTCCGGCGGCCTCCTCCTGCCGGTCGCCGTCGGGGTCGTCGTAGTGGTGATCGTCGGTGTCCTCGTCTTCGTCGGATGGAGGAATCGCCGTGTCGGTGATTGAGGCCCGCGACGTCACCAAGCGCTACGAGACCGAGAGCGAGGTCGTCGAGGCGCTGGTCGACGTGGACCTCGCCATCGAACCGGGGGAGTTCGTCGCCGTGATGGGCCCCTCCGGGAGCGGGAAGTCCACGCTCTTGAACGTCCTCGGGCTGCTCGACGTCCCGACCGAGGGGGACGTCTACCTCGACGGCGAGCCAACCGCGCGCCTCTCGGACCGCGAGCGGACTCGCGCCCGGAAACGCACCATCGGCTTCGTGTTCCAGAACTTCTACCTCATCCCGACGCTCACCGCCCGGGAGAACGTCGAGATCCCCCGCCTGCTCGACCGCGACCAGGGGACTCCGGAGCGGGCGGCCGACCTGCTCCGGCGCGTGGGGCTGGGCGACCGGCTGGAGTACCGCCCCGACCAGCTCTCGGGTGGGCAACGCCAGCGGGTCGCCATCGCACGGGCGCTCATT
>JBEPXB010000195.1:0-5888 GCA_041642135.1 Halobacteriales archaeon
CTGGCGGTAAGTGGGTTGGCTCATCGAGATGGGCATACCTGATTACGACCGTGTTGAAAGTCCCAACCGATGACAGTTCTCGGAGGCTGTACTGAATATACAGCGCAAGTCGGTCACGACTTCCGGTGGGACGCTAGGTCGAGAGCGGTTGGTTCACCCCGCACGCTGGCTATTCGGGAAGTCGCCCGTCGTATCACCGGAATCCGCCAGGAGATAGCCACCGAATGCGGGTAACCAGATGATGAGAGGATAGACGACCCAACGTTCGATTCCACCTGGGCCGAGTGGCTCGAGTGGACTGGAGCCACCGACGATCAATCCGTAGAAGAAGACACTGACGAGGACGAGCAGAGAGATACCGCCGAAGAGGCCACAGAGGAACGAGAACGGTCTGGAAACGACCCGAGAAGAGAGAACGACAGTGATACCGCCACTGAAGAAGGTGAGAAGAGCGAATATCCCGTGCCAGGGAGCCACGTTCCCCGGAAACACGCCGACGCCGAACGCACCGGATCCGAACACCGCGAGTGCGAGGGGGAATCCGCGTCGATCCATTGTCCGGTAGAGGAGGTAGGCCGAAAGGACCACCATCGCCCCCGTTACCAGCATCGTCGTGTTGAAGATCGTCGCGGACGGTTCCTGGATCACCGGGTTCGGTGGGCGGGTCGATCCCAGATCACTGATATCCTGTCTCGTCGAGTAGTTGGGATAGAGAACCTCGGCGGTAATTATCCCCATGAAGCCGATGAACCCGGCCAGCACCAGACTAAATCCCGCGCGCGACGGTTCGGAAAATCCGAGTCGAGATCGGAGATCAAAACTATTGGTCATTGATAGCATCAGGTTCTCTCGACGGCAGTAAATAGGTTGATGAACCGAATACCCTCTCCTGCTGCACTCACTCCCTATATCTCGCACGTCGATTCCAGCAAATCAGAATCCCGTCAGGTCGAAAGTCTGGAAACGTCTACGGATCCCTGTAGCACCCCAGGGGGCACGGTACGCCCCCGACGACGCGAGGCTCGTCGGTCGTCACCTCGAAAGGACACGTCGGCCGTCCACGGGATCCCGACACCCGTGAGCCGGTCGTCGCCGCATCCACGAACCGACCGTGGTCGGCCCCCGCGGATCGCTCCGTTCGTTTCGCGCTCCGGGACCCGCCGTGGGCCTCGGGCGGAACTACCCCGTCGTTCGCCGGGTTACACCGCCTCGCGGCCTTCCTTGGACGTGCGGATCTGGTGGGCCGACTCGACCGGGAGGACGAAGACCTTCCCGTCGCCGGGTTCGCCGGTGTTCGCGGCCTCTGCGATGGCCCCGACCACGTCCTCGGCGGGGATGTCCGCGACCACGCACTCGATCTTCGTCTTCTGGTGGAGGTCGACCGTGTACTCCTCGCCGCGCCACTGACCCTTCTTCGCGGGCTGTGACCCGCGACCGGAGACGTTCGTGACCGTCAGCGACGGCGCGCCGATCTCCGCCAGCGCCCGCTTGACCGCCCCGAGCTTGTCCGGCCGGATGTACGCCATCACCATCTTGATGCCGCCGTCGTTGGGTTCGGTGCTCATGTCAGTTCTCCTCCTCGTTGACTCCTCCGTCCGGCCTCATAACCCGTCCGCCGTCGACGGCCGTGTCGGGCGAGCCGAACTCGGGGTAGGTGTCCACGCCGTGCTCGGAGACGTCGAGCCCCTCGAGTTCGTGCTCGCGGGAAACCCGTATCTGCCCGAGCGCCTTCAGGACCAGGAAGACCGCCGCCGTCGCAGCGATGGTCCAGCCGGCGATGACCGCGACGCCGACGACCTGCGAGACGAGGCTCACGCCCGCGCCCGGCACCGTGAAGATCGGGATGCCGACGAGGATCGCCCCGAGGACGCCCGCGCTCCCGTGGACCGGGAACACCGCACAGACGTCATCGATCTCCAGGTACTTCTCGACCAGTTCGAAGACGATGGGGAGCTGGGCGCCGGCGAGCCCGCCGATGACCAGCGCCGCCCACCACGTGATCAGGTCGGTGTTCGAGGTGATGCCCACGAGCCCCGCGAGCATCCCGTTGGCGACGTACAGCGTGTCGACCTTGCCGGTCTTGAACAGCGAGAGCGCGCCCGCGCCGATGGCACCTGCGGCCATGCCGAGCGTCGTCGTCAGCGCGACGCGGCCGACGTACTCGAAGGAGGCCAGCCCGGAGGCGTCACCGTTCAGCGGCGCCGCGGCCGTCCCGACGTTGAACCCGTACCAGCCGAAACACAGGATGAGCGTCCCGAGCACCGCGAACGTGATCGAGTGACCCGGGATGACGTTGGCGGAGCCGTCGTCGTTGAACCGGTCGAGCCGGGGACCGACGATGGCCGCCGCGGTCAGACCGGCGATGCCGCCCATCCCGTGGACGATCATCCCGCCGGCGAAGTCGGTGAACCCGAACGCCGAGAGGAACCCACCGGCCCACGTCAGCCCGGTGACGACCGGGTAGATGACGCCCGCGAGGATCACCGTGTACGTCACGTACGCGCGGAGCTTCATCCGGCCCGCCACGGCCCCGGAGACGATGGTCGCCGCCGTCATCGCGAAGACGGCGCCGAACAGCCAGGAGACCCAGCTGAGCGTCGACTCGGGGCTGAAGATCGCGAAGGGCGAGTACGACCCGCCACCGGTCACGCCGGCGGTGATCGCCTCGACCGTCGCGCCGATCACGAAGAACACGATCACGCCCACGGACCACGTGAGCATGTTCTTCGTCAGCTGGTTCGCGACGTTCTTCGAGCGCACCTGCCCCGCCTCCAGCATGGCGAAGCCGGCGTGCATGAAGAAGATCAGGAACGTCACGGTCAGTACCCAGACGGTGTTGACGCCGGTCGCGATGGACGCCGGGTCCGCCTGTAGCGGGAGGAGACTCGGGTTCACGCGATCACCCCCGACTCTACCGGACGAACGTCCATATTCGATTCGTATTCCACCATGTTCGTACTCCGAATCACGGGCGAACCTGATGGAACTACCCTACATAAAGATTGTAGTTTCGACCGTCCAGGAATAGCGGCAAATAATAGACGAATGCTCGCAATTGGGAAGAGTAATAGCTGTATAAGGTCGTCTTTCGTCCAGTAATCCGGCGGTCGTTCGGGTAGTTCCGGACGTTCGTCCACGACGTTCCCGCCCTTGCGACGGCCGATCGGGCGTTCGGGGCCGGTACGCGCCAGTCCACGACGATTCCGGGGCAATATCTGCCGACAGACCGGCAGCGGACGATCTGATATCCCCGCGAAGAATTCCGATAGAGCCCCCCAAACGGCCGAATTCGCCCGTTCCGCCCGGCAGTGGACGTTCGTCAACCGGATATGGTTCTCGTATTTCGCGTGTGGAAACATTACGGCGGGTCGGTGAGACCCGTCCGGGATCGTCCCCGTCCCGACCCCGCACGCCCGCGATCATTCGAGCAGCCGTGCGAACTCGTACTCGCAGGCGGTCCGGAGCACGACGTTCGCCGTCGCGGCCGCGACCCGGTCGTCGGTCGAGAGTTCGGCGAGGAACTCGTTGAGTTCGCCGAGGTCGTCGAACCGGGCGACCAGGAACGCGTCGTACGAACCCGTCGTCTCGTAGGCATCGGTCACGCGGGCCGAGTGGTCCGCGAGGACCGCCTCTATGTCACCCGTGACGCGCAGCCTGACCAGGACGGTCTGCATCCCGAGCGCGTCGTAGTCGAGCGTCGGGACGTAGCCGTCGACCCGTCCCTCGCGCTCGAGTTCGAGGACCCGGTCGTCCGGGGTCCATCCCTCCCGGCGAGCGGACGGACGATCGGGCGACCCTGCCACGGCTCAGACCGCCTCGGTTCCGGCCGCCCGGGTCCGGACACGACCGGCGTTTCGGACGGACGCGGACGCACGCCCGGTTACATGCGTGACCGACGCCGGCCGGACCGACCTCGCTTCACCGCCGTTCGATGCGCTCGTGTTCGATTCCGGGACGTATTTCCCTACGTTCGTAGCTCGATCCACGTTCACCGGTGAACGACGGGAGGGATATAACTCTACAGGACACCGACGTCCGATTATCGAGACGATAACCACACGTCCGGCCGGTTTTGGTAACGATATTAAGAATTTAAGCACGTATTTCGTCCACTGATCGGGATCTTCCCGCCGCTATTTCCGGACGGACGGTCACCCCTGACCCCGGCGTCGAACGACCTCACGGTGCGTCCGGTCTCGCACGCGCTCGGCTACCGGTACCCGATACGACCGGCGCCGCCGAACTGGACTTCGGGCGACTGCGGCCCCGTGGCGACCGGTGGAAGGAGGTAGAGGGTGGTCGCAGCGGATCAGAGCCGGTCGGCGACGTCCTCGGCGAAGTACGTGACTATCAGGTCCGCGCCGGCCCGCTTTATCGACAGGAGCGACTCGTAGGCGGTCGCCTCGAGGTCGAGCCATCCCTTCTCGGCCGCGGCGTGGATCATCGCGTACTCGCCGCTGACGTTGTACGCCGCGACGGGGCGGTCGAACTCCTCCCGGACGCGGCGGACGACGTCGAGATACGCCAGTGCGGGCTTGACCATCAGCACGTCCGCGCCCTGTTCGACGTCGAGGCGGACCTCCCGCAGCGCCTCGCGGCCGTTCGCGGGGTCCATCTGGTAGTGCCGGCGGTCGCCGAACGCGGGCGCGCCGTCTGCGGCGTCGCGGAACGGCCCGTAGAACGCCGACTCGAACTTCGCCGCGTAGGACATCACCGGGACGTCCTCGAACCCGGCCTCGTCCAGCCCCGAGCGGATGGCCCCGACCATCCCGTCGGTCATGCTCGACGGTGCGATCATGTCCGCACCGGCGCTCGCGTGCGAGACGGCCGTCCGAGCGAGGTTCGACAGTGTCGGGTCGTTCGCGACCGTCATCCGGGTGTCCACCCCTCCCTCCCCGCCGTGTCGTTCCCAGGTCTCGCGGGCGTCCGCGGCGAGCACCCCGCAGTGGCCGTGGTCCGTGTACTCACAGAAGCAGACATCGGTGAGGACGTACGCGTCCGTCTCGGCCTTGATCCGGCGGGTGGCCCGCTGGACGACGCCGTTCTCGGCCCAGGCCCGGCTCCCCACCTCGTCCTTTGACTCGGGGATGCCGAACAGGAGCACGGCCCCGACGCCCGTCTCCATGACCTCCCGGACCCGCGGAACGGCCTCCTCGACGGGCACCCGCTCGTGGCCCGGCATCGACGGGATCGGGAGGCGCTCGTCGGTCGTCGCGTCCACGAACACGGGCGCGACGAGGTCGGAGGCCCCGACCGTCGTCTCGCTGACGAGATCGCGGACGCCGTCCGCCCGGAGACGACGGGGGCGCTCCGTGAGGTCGATCTTCATGTCCTGTTCTCCTGCGTGGCCGCTCAAAGGCTTCTCGTTTCCGTCGCGGGGTGGGTGGTGTATACGTGCGGTACGGGGACACTCGACGGGGGGTGACGCACGGGACGCCAGCTCGAGAGGTCCGACCGGGACGATAGACCCCACATCGAACCACGTCGCCGTACTCCGACTACCCCTGCGTAGCATCCCACAACGCCTATACCCGGCCCGGGCCGACCGCTCGACGATGGCAGAGGTCGACGCGCGAGGGGCCTCCCGGCGGTTCCTCGCCGACTACGGGGTCCTCCTGATCGTCGGGGTCGCGCTCGTCGCCGCGGCCGTCGCCGTCGGCCTGTTCCTGTTCGGCGACCGGGAGCTCGTCCGGTCGCTGCTCGACCGCTACGGGCTCCTCGCGCTGTTCGCGGTCCTGATCCTCGAGGGGGCGATGCTGCTCTACTTCGCCCCGAGCGAGGCGCTCGTCCCCGCGGGGGTGGCGCTGCTCGCCGACTCGACCGTCGAGGTGGCCCTCGTGATCCTCGTCGCCGTCGCGGGCGCCACCGTCGGCCAGTTTCTGCTGTTC
>JBEPXB010000196.1:0-5873 GCA_041642135.1 Halobacteriales archaeon
GCCATCATGGCCATCCTCGGCGTTCTGACCGTACTCAATCCGGGCCTGAAGGTCTACCTCTACTTCGTCCTCCCCGTCCCCATCTACGTGCTCACGTTCGGCTACGCCGCCCTCTCGGTGCTCGGGGTCGTCGCCCAGGGGAGCGTCCTCGGCAACGTCGCCCACTTCGCCCACCTGATCGGCCTCGTGCTCGGCCTCGCCTACGGCCAGCGGGTGAAGGGCGAGGTCCGCTCGCCCTCCGACCTCCAGTTCGGCCGCGGCGGCGGCGGGATGGGCGGCCCCGGACGCGGCCGGTTCTGAGATGGAGCCCCGCCCGGACCGCGAGCGGTTCGTCCCCGACCCCTCGCTCTCGCGGGCGGAGATGGAGGCCCTCCAGCGCGAGATCGGTCGAACCGCACGCTTCGAGGACGACCTGCCGTTCGACCCCGAACGGGTCGGCACGACGAACGGCCCGCTGGTCGCGGGCGTCGACCAGGCCTTTCTCACCGATACCGAGCCCGAGCGAGCCGTGAGCGCGGTCGTCGCCCTCCGGGGCGAGGCGGTCGTCGAGCGGGTCCACGCCGTCACGCCGCTCTCGATACCCTACGTTCCGGGCCTGCTCGCGTTCCGCGAGGGCGGACCGATACTCGCTGCCCTCGCGGAACTGGAGACCGATCCGGACCTCCTGCTGTTCGACGGCTCCGGGCGGATCCACTTCCGCGAGGCCGGCCTCGCCACCCACGTCGGCGTCCTCGTCGACCGACCATCCGTGGGCGTGGCGAAGTCGCTGCTCTGTGGCGAGCCGCGCGAGCCCGTGGAGGGGCTCCCCGAGGGGACCCGCGTTCCCATCGAGGCCGACGGTCGCATGGAGGTCGAACCCGGAACGGTCGTGGGCTACGCCTACCAGTCCCGGCAGTACCCCGACTCGAAGCGGATCAACCCGCTGTACGTCTCTCCGGGCCACCGCGTCTCCGCGGAGACGGCGGTCGACCTCGTCGAACGGTGCGGCGGGGACTACAAGCTCCCCGAACCGACGCGGCTCGCGGACGCGTACGCCGACGAGATGAAGCGGGAGTTACAGGGGTGAGGCGGTTGGAACGGGGACGCCGGAACCTACTGCCCCGGGTCGGCTCGAACGGGAAACCACTTTGACCTCCTCCACAGGTTGAGGCCCGTGGGATCCCACATGGGATCTCGGTTCGGGTTACCGGCCTTCGAGATTTCAAGACGCATACGGTCCACGCGTCTCCTGCTGGGTTTCAGCATCGGCGTGGCTGTCTTGTGGCCCGGTCAATGAGGCCCCATCTCCGCCCGAGTCATCGGCAGCCACCTTCTGACCGGAGCATCGGTCCGTTCGGGGCTGACTCTCTCCGGCGGAGTAACGATCTGCGATATTAATCGCGGCGTTCACGTCGGCCTGATACTCGGATATCCAACACTCGGTGTTCGTACAGCGGAATGTCGCCTGATGAGGCCGTGTTCCCTCCTCACCACATGCATGGCATTCTGTGGACGTTTTACGAGGATTCACCGTCGAAACGGGGATCCCTACCTGTTCGGCTTTGTAGCGGATCTGCGCGTGGAGTTTGGCAAACGCCCACCCATGTAGACGACGGTTCATGAACGCGCCGTAGTTGATGTTCTCGCGGATATGCTGTAGATTCTCCAGCACCAGAACGGGGTTCTCTATCTGCTGGGCGCGTTCGACGACACGTCGCGAAACCGAGTGCAGGACGTGATCGATCCGCTCCCACAGAGAATCGCCAACCTCTTCTGCAATGCGCTTGCTCCCGCGGCGCTGGAGTCGGCGTGTGGCTGTGAAGTACGTCTTGCGAAGATGCCGCACCTCGGAAGCTTCGTCACTGTAGATATTGGGAGCGGTCGGGGAGCCTCGCCCACGCTCTGCACGGTGACACACCGTTGCGAGTGCAGCATCCCCGAGATCAACCCCGACCGGTGTCCGCTTCTCAAGAGACACCGACTGAACCTCGACATCACGTGTGACGGCGACATGAAGGTACCACTCGGAATCGCGTTCAAGAAGCCGACATTCGCCCATCTCGGCGTCGCCGCTGTGCAACGCCTCTAGCCAGGGGTGCTGTTGGGGGTTCGTCGCAGCAGGAAGCCAGAGGTGGTAGTCGTCATGGTGTGGGATTTTCACGTACCACTCGTAGTGATTCTGTGGCTTGTGGTCAAGTCGGATGCCTTCGTTGGTGAACCTTACCGGATGTTCACCGTGTATCTCGGTGGCATCGTAGCTGTCGCCACAGAGTTTCGGGACATACTGCTTGAGAGCATTTTTCGCGTATCCAGAGAGGTCGTACTCCACTACGATATCGTTGGCTTGAGATCGCGTCGTACAGCCAGTCTCGAAAGCGGCCCGGAGAGCCTGCTGGTACTGGGATTTAGTCTCTCGAAGTTTGCGCTCTTTATTGCTAGTTGGATCGACGAGCTTCAACTCCAGCGTCTTCATCACACCGGTCATCCAACCAGATACACCGGGAGGCTGAGAATACGTATATCCTCGCCATCCACGGTGAAAGTAGAGCGTTGGAGATCCAGACCTACACCGAGTAGGAGGCAGATCCGGATGACGTCCGCTCGCCCTGCACTCGAAGACGTTGGTGTACACTCGTACTTTTTATCACCACCCCCGTCGACTCCCGGCCCATGAGCGAGACGGTCGGACCGCGGAAGACGGTCCTGATAACGGGGTGTTCCTCGGGCGTCGGACGAGCCACCGCGGAGGCGTTCCTCGAGGACGACTGGAAGGTGTACGCCACCGCGCGGAATCCCGCGGACATCGAGACGCTCGGCGAGCGCGAGCACTGTGACCTCAACACGCTCGACGTGACCGATCCCGACGACGTCGAGCGGGTCGTCTCGCGGATGATCGAGCGGGACGGCCGGATCGACGCACTGGTCAACAACGCCGGCTACGGCCAGCACGGCCCGCTCGAGGACGTGACCGACGAACTGCTCCACCGGCAGTTCGACGTGAACGTCTACGGGCCCCATCGACTCTCCCGGGCGGTCCTGCCGCACATGCGCGAGGCGGGGGACGGCACCATCGTCAACGTCTCGAGCGTCGCCGGCCGGGTCGCCGCGCCGGGGATGGGCGCCTACGCCGGGTCGAAGCACGCCCTCGAAGGGATGAGCGACGCGCTCCGGGCGGAGGTCGGGCCGTTCGGCGTCGACGTGGTGGTGGTCCAGCCCGGCCCCGTCGAGACGGCGTTTCGCGACCGGGTCGATGACGAACTCGACGCCAGCGGCAGGACGGACGCCTACGAGTCGGTCTACGAGTTCCAGGAGGACGCGAGCCTCATCGGCGGGGAGGGACCGTTCGCCATCCCGCCCGAGGAAGTCGCGGCGGCGGTTCTGGAGGCGGCCGTCTCGCCGGACCCCAAACCCCGCTACGCGGTCGGCCGCTTCGCGAAGCTCTCGCTCAACGCACGCTTTCTCCCCGATGGGCTCCGGGACGCCGCCTTCGCGGTGCTCCGGAAGCTCCCGTAGCCATGACGGTGACCGTCGAGGACCGCGAGCGCCACGCCCGTTCGCCCGCTCACGAGCTCGCGCTTTCCTGTCTCGAGGCGGGCATCGAGGCCGCCCGACCGGAGCGGGCGATCGCGGAACACGTCTCGGTCTCGGGTGACACGCTCCGCGTTCGGGACGACGCGTACGACCTCGGCGACTACGACCGCGTGCTCGTCCTCGGGGGCGGGAAGGCCGCCGGTGGCCTGGTCCGGGCGCTCTCGGACCTGCTCGGCGACCGGATCGACGGGGGTGCGGTGGTGCTCGACGCGCCCGCAGACCTCGACCGCGTGGAGGTCCACGTCGGCGGCCACCCGGTCCCGGACGAGGGGTCGGTCGCGGGCGCCCGGCGGGTGCTCGAACTCGCGCGCACGGCGGACGGGCGGACGCTCGTGCTCGCACCCGTCACGGGCGGCGGGTCGGCGCTGCTGGCCGCCCCGGTCGAGGGGATCCCGCTCGACGAACTCCGTGCGGTCACGGAGTCGCTCCTGGCCTCCGGGGCGAGCATCGACGAGATGAACGCCGTCAGGAAGCACTGCTCGGCGATCAAGGGCGGCGGACTGGCACGGGCCTGTGGAGAGGCGACGATAGTCGGCCTGCTCGTCAGCGACGTGGTCGGCGACGACCCCGCGGTCGTCGCGAGCGGCCCGACCGCGCCCGACCCCTCCACGTTCGCCGACGCCCGGACCGTCCTCGACCGCTACGGCATCGACGTGTCCGAGTCGATCGACGAGCGGATCGACCGCGGCACGAACGGAGGGACGGCGGAGACGCCAGGACCGGACGACCCCATCTTCGACCGGGTCTCGAACCACGTCCTCGTCGGGGGACACACGGCGATCGAGGCGGCCCGAGCGGTCGCCGAGGAGCGGAGCTACGCGACACGCCTGCTCTCCGCGCGACTCCGGGGGGAGGCCCCAGCGGCGGGACTCACCCACGTCGCCGTCGCGGAGGAGGTCCTCGACACCGGCGAACCGGTCGCGGTCCCGGGCGTCGTGCTCTCGGGCGGCGAGACGACGGTGACGCTCGGCGAGGACCCGGGCGAGGGCGGGCCGAACCAGGAACTCGCGTTGCGTGCGGCGATCGAACTCCCCGAGGGGGCGGTACTGGCGAGCGTCGATACCGACGGTCGGGACGGCGGATCGAACGCGGCGGGAGCACTAGTCGACGCCTCGACGGTCGAGGACGCGGACGCGGCCCGCGATGCACTCGCACGGCACGACGCCGGCCCGTATCTCGATTCTCGGGAGGCGCTCCTCCGGACCGGACGGACGGGGACGAACGTCAACGACCTCCGCGTGCTGGTCGTTCCTAAATAACGGATCGAGTAGCGCCCACACCTGCTTTCCGACAAACGGGATGGAGACCGTGAGTACCACCTCGAAAGCCCCCGCACTCTCGACTCGGAGGCCTCGTTGCGGTCCTCGTCGCTCACTCCGTTCGCTCCTGCGGTCCTTGCGTCGGCCGCCTTCGTCGAGAGTGCGGCCCCTTTCAGTCCCACCCACGTCGGCTGGTCGAACAGCCATCGCCGGGTGGGACTGATACGGTCGTGCGTAATTCTTTGCCGCCTCACGGCCCCTCGTTCCGTCCCACCGGTTCGAGACACCGATCGTCCTGAAGATCGCTGAAAATGGTTACGCACGACCGTATGAAAGGGGCGGCCAGCTACGGGAAGCACGGCGATGCAAGCACCGCAGGCCGACCGAAGGGAGGCCGAGGAACACAGCGAGCCGCGCGACCGTAGCCGGCCGGGGCTTTCGAGGTGGTAGATTCACTGTATCCGACTCCTCCGAGGCGAGCCCCCGGTTCTCCACCGACGTTCTCGTTGCCTACCGAATCAGCCCCACGCTGCCGGTCCCGGCGGGCTTTTGACGACCCGGACCGAAGAAGCGGACATGAGCATCGGTCGTTTCGCGGACGTCTCCGGGTACGGCGGGGTGGAGTGGGCGGTCATCGCCTTCCACGCCCTCGTCGGCGCGCTGTTCCTCGCCGGTGGGGTCCAGACCTTCGCGAACGGGGGCGCGCTCGGCGGAGCTGGACTCCAGACGCTCATCGGGCTGATGATCGTCACGCTCGGCCTCGTCGTCGCGAAGGCGGTCAGTCGACGGTAACGGGAGAGAACGGCCCCGCTAGTCGAGACAGGCCGCGACGACCCGCAGGGTCTCCTCGCCGCGCACCTCGTCGGCGAACAGCGGCACCCGTTTCACCTCGACTCCGCGGAAGAGGTCCTGCGCTCGCGAGAGCGCGTTCCGCTGGACCTCCCACCGGCGTTGACAGAACGCACAGGACTCCAGATCGGGCGCGACGAACCAGTCCGTCTCCACCCCCGAGACCTCCGCGAGGTCCTGCATGACGCGGTTGAC
>JBEPXB010000197.1:0-5847 GCA_041642135.1 Halobacteriales archaeon
CTGACCGTCGCCAACATCGAGGACTTCGTGGCGGCGCACGTCCACTACGAGGTGGCCGGCGAGAACGGCCCCGTGGTCGTCGAGCTGTTCGACGGGTCGACCTCGGGCCGGACGCAGAGCGTTCTGGCGGAGGGGACGATCACCGAGGACGACCTCGTGGGACCACTGGAGGGGGCGACGGTATCCGACCTGACCGAGGGGATACGAGCGACAACACGTACGTAAACGTCCACACGGAGGCCAGCTCCGCGGGGGAGATCAGAGGACAGATCGGCGAGCAGGCGGCGAGCAAACGGACCGTCCCGGACTGGAAGAAGTCGGGTCAAGTGACACTGATCCACGACACGCACTTCCACGGGAACTTCGAGAACCTGTTCGCCCCGGACCTGAACATCGCGAACTACTTCGGGCTGATGAACCGCAGCGACCCGCGGAGCGTCGGGTCGATGACCTCGCCGGCCGGTTCCCGCAGGTGAGCGGGCTGTCGTTCACGTGGGACCCCGGCGCCGACTCCGGGGACCGTGTCGTCGACGTGACCGTGGGAGGCGAGCCGCTCGACGACAGGGCGACGTACACGCTGGCGACGAACGACTTCGTCGCGGGCGGCGGCGACGGGTACACCGTGTTCGAGGACGCCTCGCGACTCATCGACGAGAACCGCGGGCAGGCACACGGCGAACACGCCACGACCACAACGCCAAAGCCTCGCCCGCTCGCGCCGCCACACATGACCGACAGCGTCCAGTCGCTGATCGACGAGTTCCGCGCGGAGGCCGAGCGCGAGCGCGATCCCGGCGAGACGCCGGACGTGGGGATCGTGATGGGGTCGGACTCCGACCTCGAGACGATGTTCGGGGCCTACGAGGCGCTCACCAAACTGGGGTTCGAGGAGATCACCGACTACGACGACCCGCCGGCCTCGGACTACACGTTCGAGACCTACGTGGTCTCGGCCCACCGGACGCCGGACCTGATGTACGCCTACGCGGAGACGGCGCGCGACCGCGGACTGGAGGTGATCATCGCCGGCGCGGGCGGGAAGTCGGCGGACCTGCCGAACATGACCGCGAGCATCGCCTACCCGTTACCGGTGATCGGCGTGCCGGTCCAGGAGAAATCGGTGGATTCGGTCATCGGGATGCCGACCGGTGCGCCGATCACCGCGGTCGACGCGGGCAAGTCGTTCAACGCGGCGCTCTCGGCGGTGCAGGTGCTCGCGCGCGCCAACCCCGAACTCGAGGGGCTGCTCGAGGAGTATCACGAGGACCTCCGCGAGGGGGTCGGCGAGGACTCGCGAGGCCTCCACGAGCGGGGGACGGTCGCCTACCGGGAGTCGATGGGCGGGTAGCCGCGAGCGGAGCCTCGGACGGCTCCGGGACGACCGGGACGACCGGGACGACCGGGAGGTCACGGGAGCGACCCCCTGGGCCCGTCGGACGGATCGGGGACGGCGAACGGGCCGACGGCGGCCGAACCACCGGCCGGCACCGTTATCAACTCTTATGTAGAGGGGTTCCCAACCGTGCGATGATAGAGCCGTGAGCAATCCATGGATCGCCATCGGCGCGCTCGCGCTGGTGGGCGTCGTGGTGCCGGTCTCGATGATCGCCATCTCGTCGCTCCTCCGCCCGAGCGTGCCGGAGCAAGGGAAACGCGCCATCTACGAGTCCGGCGAGATACCGACGGGCGACACGCGCATCAGGTTCAACATCCAGTACTACATGGTCGCGCTGTTGTTCGTGATCTTCGACATCGAGACCGTCCTCATCTTCCCGTGGACGGTCATCTACCGCGACGCCGTCCAGTCGGCCGGGCTGGTCGACGCGCTGTTGCCGATGCTGGTGTTCATCGGTATCCTCGTGATCGGACTCGCGTGGGCGTGGCGCAACGGCGCCGTCCGGTGGGTCAAGAGCCCGCGGGCGGGAGTCGAGGGGACCACAGAGTAGAGACATGAGTTCCGAAGAGAAAGACATAGTCTCGACGCAGGAAGCCCGGATGGGCGAAGGCGTCGACAACCGATTCAACTCGAAGCTCCGGGAGGCGTTCGGCTCCTCGCCGTTCATCCTCACCAAGTTCGACAAGTTCATGAACTGGGTCCGGGGCTCCTCGATGTTCATGCTGCAGTTCGGCATCGCCTGCTGCAGCATCGAGATGATGCACACCTACGCGGTGAAACACGACCTCGACCGGTTCGGCGCCGGGGTGCCCCGCGCCTCGCCGCGCCAGGCCGACGTCATCATCGTCCCGGGCACCATCGTATCGAAGTTCGCCCCCCGGATGAAGCGCGTCTACGACCAGATGCCCGAGCCCAAGTTCGTCGTCGGGATGGGCTCGTGTACCATCTCCGGCGGCCCGTTCCAGGAGGGCTACAACGTCATCAAGGGCGCCGAGGAGGTCATCCCGGTCGACATCCACGTCCCCGGGTGCCCGCCGCGCCCCGAGGCGCTGGTCTACGGCGTCGCCAAACTCCAGGAGCGCATCGCCAACGGCGAGTCCTCGCCCGTGACGGTGAAACCCTACGAACTCGAGCAGTTCGGCGACCTCGAACGCGACGAACTGGTCCAGCACCTCGCGGACGAGATCGACGAGGAGGACCTCGTCATGCGGTACAACTGGGCCGATTCGCCATGAGCCTCGAACGACCCACCACTCCCGAGACCGAGGTCGGCGTGACCGAGGACGGCACGGTCGACTACGACGCGCTCGCGGACCTGCTCGGCGAGCACGTCATCGACCGCGAGGAGCACGTCAACGCCGAGGCGTTCGTCGTCCGGCCCGACGAGGTCCAGGACGTCCTGTTCGCGCTGCGCGACGAGGCGGGCTTCGACCACTGCTCCTGTGTCACGGCCCAGGAGTACGGCGACCGCTTCGAGTCGATCTACCACCTCACGAAGTACGACGACCGGACCCAGGAGGTCGGCGTCGTCGTCCCGACCTCGAAGGACGAGCCGGTGAGCCAGACAGCGAACCCGGTCTACCGGACGGCCGACTGGCACGAGCGCGAGGCGTACGACCTCGTGGGCATCGAGTACGAGGGCCACCCGGACCTCCGGCGGATCCTCCTGCCCGAGACCTGGCAGGGCCATCCCCTTCGCTCGGACTACAACCAGGAGAAGCCTCAGATCGTCACGCTCCGGGAGCACGCCAACCCGCTCCAGGACGACCACCGGCGCGGCGAGGACTCCGATACGATGTTCCTCAACATCGGTCCGCACCACCCGGCCACCCACGGGGTGCTCCACCTGAAGACGACGCTCGACGGCGAGCAGGTCGCCGACGTCGAGTCCGACATCGGCTACCTCCACCGCTGCGAGGAGCAGATGTGCCAGCAGAGCACCTACCGGCACCAGATCATGCCCTACCCCGACCGCTGGGACTACATCTCGGCGGGGATCCTCAACGAGTGGGCCTACGCCCGCGCCGCCGAGGACCTCGCGGACCTGGAGGTGCCGGAGTACGCGCAGGTCATCCGGACGATGTCCGCCGAACTCTGCCGCATCGCGAGCCACATGCTCGCGGTGGCGACGTTCGCGCTCGACGTCTACGGCGACTTCACGGCCATCTTCATGTACGGCGTGCGGGACCGCGAGGTCGTCCAGAACATCCTGGAGGACCTGACCGGCCAGCGCCTGATGTTCAACTACCTCCGGCTCGGCGGCGTGGCGTGGGACCTCCCCGAGCCCCGCGAGGAGTTCTTCGAGCTGACCCGGGACTTCCTCGACGAGCTCCCCGAGCGGCTGGAGGAGTACCACGACATGATCACGTCGAACGAGATCCTCCAGATGCGGACGGTCAACACGGGGATCCTCGAGCCCGACGTGGCCAAGTCCTACGGCGCGACCGGCCCCGTCGCCCGTGGCTCGGGCATCGACTACGACCTCCGGCGGGACGACCCGTACGGCTACTACGACCAGCTCGACTGGGACGTCGTTACCGAGGACGGCTGTGACAACTACTCGCGCGTGCTCGTCCGGCTCCAGGAGGTCGAGGAGTCGGCGAAGATCATCGAGCAGTGCATCGACCTGCTCGAGGACTGGCCCGAGGAGGACCGCGAGATCCAGTCGAACGTCCCGCGCACCCTCAAGCCGGCCAACGACACCGAGGTCTACCGCGCCGTGGAGGCCGCCAAGGGCGAACTCGGCATCTACATGCGCGCGGACGGCACCGACAAGCCCGCGCGGTTCAAGATCCGCTCGCCGTGCTTCTCGAACCTGCAGACGCTACCGGAGATGTCCGAGGGCGAGTACGTCCCGGACCTCATCGCCGCGCTCGGTAGCCTCGACATCGTGCTCGGGGAGGTGGACCGCTGATGGTCCAGAGCGGGGACGCCGGGGGCGCGACGACGCTCACGGACACGATCAACGGCCTGCTCGGCATCTCAGGGCCGGGTGCGGACTTCCTCTCGGGGGTCATCGGTGGCGGCCTCATCGTCACGTTCCTGCTCACGCTCGTGGCGGTGTCGGGCATCTGGGGCAAGCGGAAGATCACCGCGGCCTTTACCGACCGCATCGCGGTCAACCGCGTCGGGCCGTTCGGCCTGCTCATCATCGTGGCCGACGCCGTCCGCCTGCTCTCGAAGGAGCTCATCATCCCCGAAGGGGTCGACCGCCCGGCGTGGGACATCGCCCCCATCGTGATGGTGTTCTCGGCGCTGGCCGGGTTCGCCGTCATCCCGATGGGCAGCGGCATCCATCTGGCGGACCCGGAGGCCGGGCTCGTCTACGTGTTCGCGACCGCCTCGATCGCGTCGGTCGGACTGGTGATGGCCGGCTACTCCTCGAACAACAAGTACGCGCTGCTCGGGGGCCTGCGCGCTGTCGCGCAGAACCTCGCCTACGAGATCCCGCTGATACTCACGGCGGCGTCGGTGGTCATCTTCGCCGGCAGCCTCCGGATGAGCGAGATCGTCGCCGCACAGGCCGAGCCGCTGATCGCGCTCGGGTCCGTCACCATCCCGGCCTGGTACGCGTTCGTCAACCCGTTCGCGTTCATCCTGTTCATGGCGGCGAACCTCGCGGAGGTCGGGCGCAACCCGTTCGACATCCCCGAGGCGCCGACCGAGATCGTCGCCGGGTGGCAGACCGAGTACTCCTCCGTGTACTTCGTGCTGGGCTACCTCTCGGAGTTCCTGCACATCTTCCTCGGCGGCGCCATCATCGCCACCATCTTCCTCGGCGGCCCCGCGGGGCCCGTGCTGCCGGGCTTCCTCTGGTTCGTCATCAAGATGATGGCGGTGTTCCTGTTCACCCAGTGGATGCGCTCTGCCATCCCGCGGGTGCGGATCGACCAGCTCATCGAGATCGGCTGGAAGGGGATGCTCGTGCTCTCCTTCGCCAACCTGATCCTCACGGCCGTCATCGTGGGGGTGATCGCGTAACCATGATCGGACTACTCAAATCGATGGCAGTGACGATGCGTCACGCGCTGGACGGCAAGACGTTCACCGTGGAGTACCCCGAGGACACCCCCGAGGTATCCGACCGGTTCCGCGGGGTCCACAAGTTCAGCCAGGAGCGGTGTATCTGGTGTCGCCAGTGCGAGAACGTCTGCCCGAACGACACCATCCAGATCGTCACCGACGACCAGCGCAACGGCGAGCAGTACAACCTCCACATCGGCCAGTGCATCTACTGCCGGCTCTGCGAGGAGGTCTGTCCGGTGGACGCCATACTCCTGACCCAGAACTTCGAGTTCGTGGCGAACACCAAGGACGAGTTCGCCTACAACATGGAGCAGCTGAAGAACGTCCCCTGGTACAAGGACATCGACCCCCTGGCCTCCCGGGAGCCCGACCGCGGCGGGTGGATCGGGGAGGGAGAGGGCGAAGTGGACTACCAATAGAACACC